>NZ_JABEPH010000705.1:0-717 GCF_013004495.1 Rhizobium sp. SEMIA 4085 | reverse complement strand
GATAATGATACAGCGGCTTCAGGTCGTGGTCCGCCTGCTGGTGACGATCTAGCTCTGCGGCACCGTCATTAATTGAAGGCTTCTGTCTCATGTCGTTCGGCCCCGTATAGCTTTCAAATCCACCAGCCCACTCCCGGAAAGAAACTCTGTGACTCCCGCTCGCGACCAAAGCGTAGCGCTAGGTAAGGTCTGCCGAACCACAGGAGAACTTAAAAGCGAGCGCCTGACGGCACCGGGAGCTGCGGTCCCCTCCAACCGGATACGGTCTACGATCTCAGTCGTGAACATCCAGTCCCTCCTGAAAACGGTGACATCCTTCGCAGTCACAGTTGCCGGTAGGAAGTTTTGAACAATTAGCTCGCGGGCTATTCTGGGGTTTTTGCCCAGCGCCATCGCGACGTCATTTTTCGTAAAGAGCGCATGAGTGCCAAGGGCGGCTGCCGTCGCGCATTTGTCGACGGACGTCAGTACGTCATCAATTCGACAACGTAACCGCTGCCAAACGGGAAGCGCTGACGTCTGATCTACATAAGCCGGCAACGCGCCGGTGCAAATATCCCTTAGGACGGCGGCGCATTGAGCGCCGCTGATGTCCGTCATCGTGAACAGTGCCGATGAAACCGATATCGTATGCCGGCCTGGGCTGGTCGAAAGCAGCTTGCAGATCTAATCTATAAGGGCAATCGGCGGGTGCTGTCTCGACGTGACGATTGTCAC
>NZ_JABEPH010000704.1:0-730 GCF_013004495.1 Rhizobium sp. SEMIA 4085 | reverse complement strand
CACCTGCCGCATGGTCATGGAACGTTCCGAAAAGCACTTGCGCGCCTTGAGCCTCACCGATTCATTGACCGGCGTCTGGAACCGCCGCGGCCTTTTCGCCCGGTTCGATGCAATGCATGAGAAGGCCTTCGACGACAAGCGCCAGATCGCAGTCCTGCTTTTCGATCTCGATCATTTCAAACGCGTCAACGACCGTTTCGGCCATCAGGCGGGCGACGCCGTTCTTTCGGCATTTGCGAGGACGGCGCGCCAGTTCGTGCCGGACAACGTCTTTGGCCGCATGGGAGGCGAGGAATTCGCAGCCTTCGCGATCGTTTCCGACCAGATGGAGGCGGAGGCGCTTGCTGAATCGATCCGCGCCGAATTCTGCCGCGTGCCGGTCGCAACCGGCGAGGCGATCGTGCCGGCCACCGTCAGCATCGGCATTGCGCTCAGCTCTGCGGCCGAAACCAATATGGACAAGCTGATTTCCGCAGCCGACCGTGCACTCTATGCGGCAAAGGCCGCTGGCCGGAACTGCAGTGTCATTTTCGGGGCGGAAGAAGCCGCCGCCCCCGCACCTGCGGAAATGGACAAGAATGCCGGCGAGTTGGTCCCGACGGTTGACGATCAGGTCGACGCGCTCCGGCGGATGGGCTCGCTGTCGCGCGCCAGCTGACCGTCCGATCCACCTTTTCGGGGCCTGTCAAATCCGCTACGCCTGCGACCCTGATGCGAGCGCCCATTTTCT
>NZ_JABEPH010000075.1:0-19396 GCF_013004495.1 Rhizobium sp. SEMIA 4085 | reverse complement strand
CGATGCTTACGGTCCGATCTCGGCCCACACGGTGTTCCCCCGGGCCTATTCCGGCGGCTTCGATCTCGTTGTCGCGCAATATCATGCCCAGGGCCATATCCCGATTAAGCTCGTCGCCTTCGATACAGCCGTTAACGTCTCCGTCGACCTGACGATCGACCGCACCTCAGTCGATCATGGCACCGCCTTCGACATCGCCGGCAAGGGCGTTGCCAACCACGGTAACATGTTGTCGGCCATCGCCTACGCCCGCAAGCTGGTTGCAGGCGGCAAAGGAGAGCAGGCATGAGCAGCGTTCCCGTCATCATCCTGCATCAGCCGAAACGGCTTATCGTCGGCGCCGGAACGATCGGCGAGGTCTGCACCTGGGCCGGAGAGGTTTCCTCGACGCTGGTGATCGCTACGCCGATCACCGCGGGCTTCGTCGACCGGCTGAAACTGCCGGGCAAGGTCGCCGTGTTCGATGCCATTCCCGGCGAGCCGGAGATTGCAACGCTCGACGCTGCGCTGGCAGCGGCGCGTGCGGCAACGCCGGATCTGGTGGTCGGTCTCGGTGGCGGTTCCGTCATGGACGTTGCCAAGCTGCTCGCTGCCCTTTGGGACAGCGAGCAGACGCTGGCCGATGTCGCCGGCTCCAACAAGGTAGCAGGACGCAGCACGCGTCTGGCGCAGATCGCCACCACGGCCGGCACCGGTTCGGAAGCGGGCATCCGTTCGCTAATCACCGACCCGATCAAGGGCGCCAAGATTGCGGTCGAAAGCCCGCATCTGATCGCCGATCTTGCCGTGCTCGACCCGGAACTCACCTATTCGGTGCCGCCGGCCGTGACCGCTGCAACCGGCGTGGATGCCATGGCCCATTGCGTCGAGGCATTTACCAGCAAGCGCGCGCATCCGATGATCGACGGCTTTGCCCGCATGGGCTTTCACCTCGTCGGCAAATATCTCGCCCGCGCTGTGAGGGATGGATCCGACCACGAAGCCCGCGAGGGGCTGATGCTGGCGTCCTATTACGGGGGCATCTGCCTCGGCCCGGTAAATACGGCGGCGGGTCATGCCATCGCCTATCCGCTCGGCACGCTATTGCACCTGCCACACGGGCTCGCCAATGCCATCGTGTTTCCGCACGTGCTCGCCTTCAACGAGCCAGTGGCGCAGGAAAAGACCGCAGAGGTGGCGCAGGCGCTGGGCCTCGGTCACGGTCTTTCGCAGGCGAACCTGCGCGCAGAGGCCATTGGTTTCTGTGCCGATCTCGGCATCGAGATGTCACTGGCGAAACACGGCGCGACCGAAGCCGACCTGCCGCGCTTTGCCGCGGATGCGCATGCCATCCGCCGCCTGATGGACAACAACCCGGCCGATATGAGCGTCGATGACGTTCTGGGAATATATCGGGCCAGCTTCTGAGACGCCAGCCTTGAGGGTGAAGGCGGTGCAGTGATGCGCCGCTTTTTTGTTTTTGGGAAGTGGATCGTATTGGAGGGCTAATCTGGGCGAATAGTCGAGGCCCAATTGAGGCAAGCGGTGACCGCCCCCTCGTGATGGGGCCGAAGGGCGACGACAGGCCAGAGGGGACCTGCCAACCGCCCTACTGATGTGACGACTGGAACAGCCTTTCACGCGAGCCCTTCAGATGCTCCAGCATCAAGCGTCGCGCTTCGTCCTCGTCGCGGTTGGCGATGGCTGTCGCAATCGCTTCATGTTCGGCGAACACGCGGGACAGGCCGGATGCTTCTCGTTTGATCGAGGCGCCGTGGAACTTCATGCCGACAGCAATGTGGTCCTTCAGCGCTTCCATGGCAGTGGAGAAGTAGTTGTTCTGCGCGGCGCGGGCGATGGCGAGATGGAACTGGAAGTCAGCGTCCTCACGATGCGATTGGCGGTTCGTGGCATCGCGCAGCAGTTCCAGCGCCTGACGGATCGCTTTCAGACTGTCGGCATCGTGGCGGATTGCGGCGGCCGCGGCGGCTGTTGGTTCCATCGTCAGGCGGAACTCGTAACAGTTGAGGAGGTCGGCGACATTTTCCAGCTGGCCGAAACCGAGCGGATTTCGCAGGCCGACCGAGCGGACGAAGCTGCCGGCACCGCGACGCGAATAGATCAGGCTCTGGTCCCGCAGGCGTTTCAGCGCTTCGCGGATGACCGGGCGAGAAACCTCGAATTCTGCAGCAAGATCATGTTCGGTCGGCAGGCGCTCGTCGGGCTTGTAGGCACCAGACTTGATGGCGCGCAGCATGCGTTCGAATACGATATCGGCGAGCCCCCTTCGGACGGTTCCAGTTTCCAGTCCCATATCTCAACCCGCCTTCCGCAGCACCATTTCTGCAATGTTCTTCAACGTGTCCGGCTGACCAAATCCGCCGGATTTGGCAATGATGCAACGTCCATTTGCGGACACTAGACCGAGACCCGGCAGGCATTCGCCATGCAGCCGCATTCGCGACAGCCCAAGTCGGCGCAGCACTGCTTCCGCCGTTGCTCCTCCAGACAAAAGAAGTGTACCGTCATTGCGGACAAGGTATTCTAGCACGCCCTCGGCCAACGCATCCGCCACGGCTTTCGGACTCACGCCTTCTGAGCCTGGCGTCGCCTGAAGGAGCGTTAATTCGGCATCGGTTGCCGGGGATCCGTTAAAGATACCGTTCGGGGCTGGCAAATATTGTAAGGCCAAGTTCATGCGCAAGTGCTCGACCTGCGCAAGCGTGATCGGGTCCCGCGAGCCGATCACAAAGGTGATCCGGCCGGCCGGGATGGTTGCCGCTTGCGCCTTGGCCATCGTCGTCATCCGGCACGCGAGTGCTTCGGCAAGGCCACGCGCGCCAACCAATAGGTCTGTGCCGTCGGTTTCTGCAATCTGGAGAACGGCCTCCATGTCAGCGGACGAACGGGTATCCGGCGCACTCGCACGACCGGCATGCGCCCCAAGCCTGTCGGCAATGTCGATCGGCGTAGCGACACCGAAACCTGTAACTCTGCCGGCGTCGACGAAACGATCAAATTGAGGAATTGCCGGTGCAACAACGGCCCGAGAATAAGGTATTGCGTCAAGTTCGGCGGCGATATTGCCCTTGAGCCGCGAGTCGACTTTCTTGAACAACCGCGTTCCCGCCGGCAACAGAGCGACGACGGCAGCGGTAGCTGCCCGCGCTTCGTCCGGACTAATCTCACGAGTATCAAGGTTAATTGAAAGGACGTCGGGGGCGCTCTTCACGATGTCGGCGATAGCTTCCTGATGAAGAGCAACTTCCGTGTAGAGACCCCGGCCGGCAAACGGCGCTGCCGAGTCTAGCGCGCCGGTCAGATCGTCTGCGAGGATCGCTAGCATTCACTTCATCTCACACCATGTTGTAATCTTTATACATACGGCTGGCGCTTAAATGTCAACGCCTTCGGCGTCGAGAATTACATATCCCTCGGCTTTCGCACCTGCAGATATCCATGCTCACCCTCGTACACTGGGCGTTTTAGTCCCGGGGTGTGATGGCGTATTCTTGTCGCGATCACAGAGGGAGTTTCTATGGGCAATTTCTTCACGGGCAGCGCCAAGACCACGCACACCGTTCGAGCAGAGCCACCGTTATCCGAAGCTTCAACCGCTGCGCTTGCACGGCGATACGGCACCAACGAGAGAGCCGTGAGGAAATGGCGATCGTGACCAAGCGAGCTCGTCGGCGCTCCGAATATTAAGCTCGGCCCGATCACAGTATTGGGATGTTCCGGTTCGCCGGCTTCGTAGAGCAGGTCGCCATTTGCGACCGCTTAGTTCCCATTTCTTTTTGTTAGGAAGCAGTGAAACTCATATTGCGATACTCCAATATATCGCTTTCGAAGAATATATTTACCCACCAAGTGCCTCCGCGCAGAGGCATGGGTCGTGCTATTTCCTGGTCATGTTCCAGACCTCCGTTTTTTTCGAGGAGGCCGCGCCCATCGCGGCCCCGTCGCGGAGGGCCGATTGCAGGAGCGACAGAAGGGACGGGCCACGATAGCGCCTGCCTCTCGCATCGATTTCTTTCTCGTTCACCTCTTCTGATGCGACTTCACCGCGATGTCGACACACGAAAGCCGCCGCCCGTGAGGTGACGGCTTGTTCCCGGTACGATGAAGGGGAGCCGAAGCTCCGCCAGGTCGGTCTCAATCGAAGGCCGACATCTGCGCCGCGGCGGCCTTGCGGTCGAGCCTCTCACCGGGTTTGTCGATCGGACGATCGAAAGGCTTCCAGGCTTCACCTACGATCTGCTCGTAGGCGGCCACAGTGCCTTCGGCAGCCATCCGGAGCGCATGCGCATGGACGCCCATGTCGGCTGCGAACTCGCGCTTGCGCTGGGCAGCGCTGTCATAGCCGACGGGACCGTCGAGATCCTCGTCGCGGGCGTCGGCAGATCCCTTGGCGGTGGCGTCACGCGCCTCGGTGACGGCCCGGGAGTAGAACTGGCCGGCACCGTGGGCCGATCCGACATAGGCACCGACGATGCGCTGGAAGTGGAGGACGGCAATGGCCGTATCGGCCGTGCGATCGCCGAAAACGCACTTGCACGAGCGATCTCCACCCCGACTTTCAGCGCATTATCGAAATCGCTGCTGAGACACCGCAAGGACTATTACGCGATGCTGGAGGCGGCGAGCTCCACGCTCGTCATCGATGACTGGCTCTCATGGTTCGCGGATCGGGCGCTCGAAGCCCAGATGTCAGCGGACGAATTGGTCCGCTTCCTGATCGAAAAGACGCGCTTCATGGACGGGCTGCGTGGCGCGCTGAACGAGCGACAGGAGAACGTCCTTCTTCGCATGCTGGCCGAGGGGCCTGAATGTTTCACCGGGGGTTTGAGCGCCGGCAACTACGCCACGATCACCGGCGCTCCGCCCTCGACTATAACCCGCGACCTTGCCGACCTGGTCGAGAAGGGCGCATTGCTACGCACCGGCGAGCGCAAGGCGACGCGCTACCGGCTGAATCTCGCAACCGACACATAGGCGAGCTGGTCGAGGCGTTGCGTCAGCAAAAGCGGATCAGGCCGCAATATTCTGCGCCTTAGTGTCATCGCAAGCGGATTGCGCCAAGGCCTCCTCCACCTTGGCGCACACAGACATGAGTAGGTCACGCGTGCGCTCCGCCCGGGGCATGATCGAGAGCTCGACGTTGACGCGCGGATCCAGCACGGCGTACACGGGCAGCATGGCGAACTGGCAGGCGGGCACATCGACCGAAAGTTCATGGCACAGCATGTCGCGTACCGGCCCCAAGGTCTTCGCCAACTGCTCGCGTACGCTGGGGTAGAGTGTTTCGTCAGTTCGGGATGGTGCGTCCTTCACACCGGGGTCAACACGAAATCGAATGGCGACCGCCACAGCGTATCGGCCCCGTCAAGCCGCTCGAACGGCGCGATCAGTGTCTGTTTCACGCCGAAGACCGCATCGCTTTCGAGATAGCTGTCGTCCCCGACGAATGTGTGAGTCACCAGCTTCTGAAAGCCCGGCGCGGTGACAAGGAAATGCATGTGTGCGGGGCGATAGGGGTGGCGCCCCATTTTACCGAGCATTTTTCCAACCGGCCCGTCGTTCGGGATCGGGTAGGAGGTCGGCTTGATTCCGCGGAAGGCATAGGCACCGTCTTCGCCGGTGAGGAAGCGGCCACGGTTGTTCCATTTGGGCTGGATGCCTGGCTGCTGCACGTCATAGAAGCCATCGGCATTGTCTGACCAGACATCGACGCATGCCCTTTCGATCGGGTTACCGTGAAGGTCGATCACCTTACCTTCGAATAAACAGGGCTCGCCCTTCCCATCCAGAGAAATGTTCTCGCCCATCTCACGGACGGGGGCATTCTCGACGTGAAACGGTCCGAAGACAGTGTTCTCCGTCGCCCCTGCGGGACGGCGATTGTTGATGGCGTCGACCAGCATGGAAAAGCCCAGCACGTCAGAAAGCAGGATGAATTCCTGGCGCTCGCCCGAGCAGATTTTTCCGGTCTTGGTCAGGAAGTCGATGCCGATCTCCCATTCCGCCTGCGTCAGGTGGATTTCCTTCGCAAAGGCGTGCAGGTGCTTGCCCAGACAAGCCATTACCTCCGCCATGCGCGGCGAGACCTCGCCACCCATGCGGGCGTTGACCGTTTCGACCGAGCTTTCTTCTGAGAAATAGTGGATCATGGTCGGTCCTCCCTAACGTTCGTCAGTAAATGCTGCGGAAGCGAGGGTTGCTAGTCCAGCCCAATGCGGTGTGTAGTCGTACTCCGGAACCCGCAGCGGGCAAAGTGTCTGCAAGCGACGCCAAGGCGGCCGGCACGATCACGGTGGATCGTGCTGTGGGCACCAGAGCGCCCTCAGACCTTGGCGAATTGAGCCATGGACGACTCGAAAACGCGGCGAGCCATTTCATCGAGACCACGCTTCCTGTGGTCCGCCGAAAGGACTTCGGTGCCATAGACGCCATCATAGCCCGCGGCCTTTACTGCGCGCAGGAAGGCCGGCACGTCCAGCTCCCCTTCGCCCGGAAGCATCCGGTGATGGATAGTGTCATCCCAGATATTCTCAACAGGCGGCTCCCGCAAAGCATCATCGATCTCGATGGCCTTGATGAAGTGCGCCGGAATCTTGCTGATGTCGGCGTAAGGGATGTTCCCGCGCGCCATGTGCCAGATGTCGAGCAGCAGGCCGCCGTTGTTCCGGTTCGCGACCTCCATGATGCCGACGCCGGCTTCGATCGTGCGGACGTTGGACCAGGGCATGATTTCCAGGACGACCTCAGTTCCGGTGGCCGCCGCCTGGTCGCAAAGCTTGCCGAACTCTTCGCCCATCAATTCGATGTTGGGTTCGCCTCCCTCAAAGCCGGGAAGCGCCTTGATGTCGCGCATGCCGAGCTCGTTCACCGCTTCGAAAATCTGGGCGCGAAGCAGGTCGGCCTTGGCGCGCTCCTCGCCCGTCTTGTACCAGTCGACGACGGCCTCGATCTCGAGATACTTGATCCCGTTGGCCTCGATAATGCGGCGCATCTCGGCATAGCCGATCTGGTCCCTCGTCGCCGTCACGTCGTCAGGATGAAGGCCAAAGCCTACGAAACCGGCACGCGCGGCAGCTTCCACGCGATCCTTGAACGGGAGCGGGCTGATTTCGGTGGGTCCAAAGGGGTGAACGTCGCCAGATATGGCGAAATACGAAATTAGGAGTTCAACACCCGCGGCCATGATAGTCCCTTTCTTACATAGGCAAGGCTGGCAAACCCCAGCGTGATCGATCCGTCATACATCCCTGGCATCATTGGGAAAAAGCGCCGGTCTTTGGAAACTGTGTTGCACCCGGCGCAAAAAGCACCTTGCTTCAACTCATCCACACCGCCTCGAAGTCATGGGGGCGGAAATGCTCGACCAGAAAATCAAGGAACAGCCTCGTGCGGGCAGGGAGAAACGCCTTCGTCGGAAAGGCGGCATTCATGGTCAATACAGGCAGGTGCCAGTCATCCAGAACGCGAACCAGACGCCCGGCCTCAAGGTCATTTTGAATGATGTAGGTTGGCTGCGCCAATATCCCGAGGCCCTTCAGGGCTGCTTCGCGGATTAATTGTCCGTCGTTTGCGTTAATGATGCCGTCGACTTCGACCTTCACGGACTGATCGTCTTTTTTGAAGTGCAGTTCGTTCCAGTTATCGGCGAGTGTGTACAGAATAAGATCGTGTTGATGCAGGTCGTTTGGATGTTGCGGGATGCCCTTCCGCTCCAGATATTCAGGAGAGGCCGCCAGCAATCGGCGACACCTTGCAAGCCTGCGGATGGTGATCGAGCTGTCAGCCTCTACCCGTCTCAATCGGATGGCCAGATCCAGTCCGTTTTCGATGATGTCATAGTAGCGGTTTGATGCGACTATTTCGACCAGAACACTTGGGTATCGGTTCCGGAACAGCTCCACGACGGGCATAAGCTGAAGCAATGAAAACGACAACGATGCTCCGATCCTCAGTCGGCCGGTGGGAGCATGCGCTCTGGACGCGACGCCTGCTTCGGCTTCATCCCAGCTGGCCATCAGTTCCTTGGCATTGACGAAGAACTGTTCGCCTTCGCTCGTCAGGCTCAATTTCCGGGTCGAGCGTTGAATCAAGCGGATTCCAAGCCTTCGTTCGAGAGCCATGAGGTTTCTGCTCACGCTCGACACGGAGACACCGAGAACATCAGCAGCACGGGTCATGCTGAGTTCGCTAGCAACGGTTACAAAAAACTCGATCTCGGCCCAACGGTCGACTTTACTCCTGACGCTCATTTTTGCCCCCAGTGAAAAAGACTTTTGGCAAATCTACAGTTCATCGCGTGAAGAGCAAATGCGAACATGTGCCGAGCCAAACGTTTCGAATGCTGAAAGAGATGGACCGAACTATGGATATGCGAAACGATGCTCGGGTGAAGCACATCGTAATGTGGAACCTTCTCGCCGATCCCGCGGGGCAAAAGACCGCGTCCATCGAAGCCGTGAAAACGAAATTCGAAGCGCTGCGGGGTGTCGTACCGGGCCTTCTTCACGTCGAAGTGGGCGTCGATTTCAGCCGCGTGGATTATGCTTGCGACGTGGTGCTGTACACGGAATTCGAGAATGCAGAGGCGCTCGCCGCTTACGCGGAACACCCAGCGCATCTGAAAATCCGTGATGAACTCCAGGGGGTTCGGGTTCAGCGCTATCAGGTTGATTACACACCAAACGCGGGAGAGTGACGATGCACGTTGCCGTTCACTGTGTCGATTTTCCGGACGCCCTCGAGCGGCGCCTCGAAAACTATGCTGCGCACCGGGCATACCTTGCGGCGGGAAGCGTTAAGACCGTGATCTCCGGTCCTCTTCTCGCTCCCGACGGGACCACAATGATTGGTTCCTTGTTCGTCTTTGATGCTTCGAGCGTTGCAGAAGTCGAAGCCTTCAACAGGGCCGACCCTTTCAATCAGGCCAATGTCTGGAAGGCAATTTCCATCCATCCATTCAGCCTGCGTGTCGACAACCGGGAGTAAGAAGATGCAGAGCCTATCGAACCGTTTTGTCTACAACGCGAACCCGTCGCGTGTTGTCTTCGGGACAGGCACGATCGAAAGCCTGCCGTCCGAGGTCGAACGACTTGACCTCAAGCGAGTGCTGGTCCTGTCCACACCCCAGCAGGTGGAACTGGCCGAGGCGCTCTCCTCCCGGTTGGGAGACAAGGCGGCCGGTATCTTCAGCGGCGCCACGATGCACACACCTGTCGCGGTGACAGAGGAAGCGATGAAGGTCGCCGCGGAGACTGGCGCTGACGGGATCCTTGCCGCCGGCGGTGGATCAACCACGGGTCTGGGCAAGGCGCTGGCGTTGCGCACCGGTCTTCCGCAGATCATCATTCCGACGACATATTCCGGTTCCGAAATGACCCCGATCCTCGGCGAAACAGCGGATGGCGTGAAGAAGACCGTCACGACGCCGAAGGTCCTTCCGAACGTCGTGATCTATGACGTTGACCTGACCATGTCTCTGCCGGCATCGCTCTCAGGGACGAGCGGCATCAACGCAATCGCGCATGCCGTCGAGGCTCTCTACGCAAGGGATAAGAACCCGATCATCGACCTCATGGCGAGCGAGTCGATCGCCGCTCTCGCTGGAGCGCTTCCGGCGATTAGCCTCGATCCAGGTAACACGGACGCTCGACGCAAGGCTCTGTATGGCGCATGGCTTGCCGGCGTTTGCCTCGGCGCGGTCGGCATGTCGCTGCACCACAAGCTATGTCACACACTCGGCGGTACTTACGATCTTCCCCATGCCGAGACGCACACGATCGTCTTACCGCATGCCCTCGCCTACAATGCATCGGCCATCCCCGACGTCATCGACCGCCTTCGCGGCGTTCTGGGTTCCGAGAACCCTGCCCTCGCGCTCTACGACCTCGCCGGCGCCGTTGGTGCGCGCAGAGCGTTGAAGGATATCGGAATGCCGGAGGACGGCATTTCGGAAGCCTGCTCGATCGCCCTTTCCAATCCCTACTGGAACCCGCGTCCGCTCGAAGGTGAGCCGTTGGAACGCTTGCTTCAGCGGGCTTGGGCCGGCTCCCCCCCGGTTATGGAGTAAGGTTATGCCATCCATTCAATTCTCGCTTCCCGATACTGTTGTTGTCACCGGCACGGCGTCCGGCCTCGGACTCGATGTGGGACGGCTCTTGCTGGCCCAGGGCTGCCGCGTTGTCGGGGTCGACACCGCGACATCGGAGCTCGAAGGACGGGCTGGCTACCAGCAGGTGACCGCGTCCATTGCCGAAAGCGAAACCTGGGATCGCGTGACCTCGGCCATCGATAGCGCCGGCCCTGGCTCACTGGGCCTTGTGTCCTGCGCGGCGATCCTCGACGTGGCCGCCGTTCCCAGCTTGAGCCGGGCGACCATCGACAAGGTGATGGCCGTCAACCTAACTGGCACGGCGCTCGGAATGGCGGCGCTCATCCCTCGCATGGAGGCGGCAGGCGGCGGATCCATTGTCGCAGTCGCGTCGATCAATGCCAGCCTCGCCGAGCAGCAGCTCGCGATCTACAACGCCTCCAAGGCGGCGGTTCGCCAACTGGCAAGAACGGCGGCTCTCGATCATGCCCGCAAGGGCGTTCGCATCAATGTGTTGAGCCCCGGGCCCATGATGGCAGGACTTTTCAAGCGCCACGCCGAAAGCGCGACCGACACCGAGAAGTTTGTCGCGACGCGGGCCAACCGACAACCGCAAGGGAGGATCCTGGAGGCCGAGGAAGTTGCGCGTGCAGCTCTCTTCCTTCTGTCCGACGGGGCGTCCGCATTGCTGGGTGCGGACATCATTGCTGACGGCGGGCTGACCACCGGCTTCGACTTCCGGACCGGCGCCGAAGGCGCCTCAGTCTGAGAGCTATTTTTTATAGGAGGAAAAAATGGAATCTGGGCTCAGCGGCAAGAAGGTCATAATCACCGGGGCGGCCAACGGTATCGGGCGCGCTACAGCTCTCGCCTTCGCCAAGGAGGGCGCGATTGTTGGCCTTCTCGATATCGACGCCAAAGGCCTCGACGAAGTGGCCGGACGGGTACGGCAGCACGATGGCGCGGCGATAACCGCGGAGGCGGATCTTTCGACCGCGAATGGCGTCGATGGCGGCATGAGCGAGCTTTTGGAGGCGCTCGACGGCCATGTCGACATACTCGTCAACAATGTCGGCGCCGGCGCGGTTCGCAGCTTCGACGACGTCGACGATGATGCCTGGCAGTCGACCCTGTCGCTCAACTTCATGAGCTACGTTCGGGCAATCCGGAAGGCGCTGCCGATCCTCCGCGAAAATGGTGGCGTGATCATCAACAACGCTTCGGATCTCGCCCGCCAGCCCGAACCGGTTCCCGTTGACTACTCTGTTTCCAAGGCTGCGATTCTCGCCCTGACCAAGGCGTTGGCTCGCGCAGAAGCACCCAAGATCCGCGTCAACGCAGTGGCGCCCGGTCCCATCTGGTCGCCCTTCTGGGACAAGCCCGGCGGGTTCGCCGAGACCATGGGCAAGTATCACAAGATGGAACCGCATGCTGCCGTCGAGCACGAGATGAAGCTTCGCCAGCTGCCGTTGCAGCGCCTCGGCACTCCGGAAGAGGTCGCCAACGTCGTCGTGTTCCTGGCTTCCGATCTGGCGTCCTATGTGACGTCCTCCGTCTGGGGCGTCGATGGCGGCTCTGTCCGCTCCATCGTCTGACATGACCCCCTCTGGTTCGGCCGCTCGAATCGCGGGCGGTCTCGAGTTCATCATCGCGGGCGTCTGCGGCGCGATCGTCGCCAACCTATATTTCGCGCAGCCTGTGGTCGGCGAAATCGGCGCCGCTCTAGGCCTGTCACCCGAGCGGGCAGGCCTGATCGTCACCCTTACCCAGCTGGGCTACTGCTGCGGCTTGCTGCTGCTCGTCCCTCTCGGAGACATCCTCGAGAACCGCCGACTGGCGCTTTCGGTGCTGGCCATCGGCTTCATCGCGGCCGTGACAATGGCCGTCACGAAATCGCACATCGTTTTTCTGCTGGCATCCATCGGGCTCGGCGTTGGTTCGGTATCGGTGCAAATTCTTCTGCCCTACGCTGCGGCTCTGGCGGACCCGCAGCGACAAGGCGTGGTTGTCGGGCGGGTTATGGCGGGGATCCTGACCGGCATAATGTTGTCCCGGCCCGTCTCCGCGCTGATCGCCGGCGCGCTCGGATGGCGATCGGTCTTCGGGCTGGCGGCGGTCGTCTGCGTCCTCGCGGCCGTTTCGATCTGGCGGCGCATGCCGCCTCGGAAGCCGGACAGTACGACAAACTATGCCGGCATCATCCGATCCCTGTTCTCTGCGGCCACGAACAACCGGCTATTGCAGCGTCGCGCGGCCTACCAGTTCCTCATGTTCTACTCCTATACGCTCTTCTGGACCGCGCTACCCTTGCTGTTGTTCGGGTCGGCTTATGGAATGAACCATTTGCAGGTCAGTCTGATCGCGCTCGCGGGAGCGAGCGGCGCCGCCATGTCTCCCGTTGCCGGCAAGATTGCCGATCGCGGACTCATCATTCCCGGTACGACGATCGCCCTCGCGGTCGGGGTTCTGGCCTGGGTCATCGTGGCATTCGGTGCATCCGGCGGCGCAATCGGTGTCATCGTCCTGACGCTTGGGGCAATCGTGCTCGACGGCGCCGTGCCGGTCTCTCTGGTGATGAGCCAGCGTGAACTTTTCTCTGCTCATCCCGAACAGCGCTCCCGTCTCAACGGGCTGTTTATGGCAATGTTCTTTGTCGGGGGCGCACTTGGTGCGAGCGTAGGCGTCTGGGCGTTCGAGAGCCAGGGTTGGCTTGGAGTGGTGGTTGCCGGCGCTGCTGGTCCAGCCGCGGCGCTGGTGCTTCATTTGATTTCCACGGCCAGGCGGTCGACCACTATTGTAGGAGGAACCTCGAAATGAAAGCAGCTCGTTTCTATGCCAAAGGCGATGTACGTGTCGAAGATATCGACAAGCCAATGGCGCTCCAACCGGACGAGGTGCTCGTTCGGAACAAGTTCTGCGGCATTTGCGGTACCGACCTGCATGAGTTCGCCGATGGCCCACATTTCATCTCGGACGTGCCGAACGCCTTTTCCGGGGCCTCCATCCCGGCGATCCTGGGGCATGAACTCAGCGGCGAGATCGAAGCTGTCGGCGCAGACGTCAAACACCTGCGTCCTGGCGACCGTGTTGCGATCCAGCCCCACATGGGACCGGCCGACGGATACTTCGGGGTACGCGGCCTGCATTTCCTGGGGACGCGGGGCGCTGCCACCGGCCTGCCCTGGAACTGGGGTGGCTTTGCCGATTATGCGGTCATGAAGGCCTACGCCACGGTGAAAATGCCGGACGGGCTGAGCTACGAACAGGGTGCAATGGTCGAGCCTGCTGCGGTTGCGGTGACGGCCATCGACAGAAGCGGCCTGGAGCCTGGGGGGGCGATCCTGATCACCGGCGGCGGCCCGATCGGCGCCCTCGCCGTCATGGCGGCGCACGTCGCTGGCGCCGGCAAGATCGTCGTGAGCGAACCCAACGCTACCCGGCGCGAGCGCATCGAGAACCTTGGTATCACGGTCGTCACGGTGGATCCCACCGCAGTTTCGCTTGGGCAGTTCGCCCGCGACAACACGTTCGAAGGCCTCGGCTTCGATGCCGCCATCGAGTGTGCAGGCAATCCTCGCGCCATAACCGATTGCATCAAGGCGGTCCGCCCGCAGGCGACGGTGGTCCTTATTGGGCTCACAAATGCGAAGGTGGAGTTCACTCCGTTCGACCTCATCACCCGCGACATTCGTCTGCAGGGGTCCCTGTGTTATCCGACGACGCTGTGGCCAAGGATCTACTCGATGATCGAGAGCGGACGCCTGCCTGTAGAGCGCCTGATCGACGAAACGATCTCCGTCGACGATATCATCGAGAAGGGATTCCAGCCCCTCCTCGATCCGTCCGGCATCAAGATGAAGATCCTCGTGCAACTGAACGCCTAGATGAAATGACGCCGGGGTGTGCCGCTGTCGCTGCGGCACACCTGAATGGTTCCTAGCCATGACACGGTTGAAGAGACCGCTCACGACTCCTATCAAAATAACGGTGCTGATCCGTGAACTCTTTCGCCTTTCCAGACAGAGTGCTTAGCAGCTTCGGTAGCGTTTTCCGGCCAGAAATCAAAGGTACAAATTTCGGCCCGGCAAGACTGTACGGTCAGTTTCGCATGCGCGTTCGGAGCAGCGGAGAACCTGTCCATAGGACGATGCTCAAACTCCCCAAAAAAGAGCGAGGCTGCACGCCCCCCGAGGGGTGCTGCCTCGCTGATGCGCCTGGGAGGACGCGAGCTAAATAGGTTTCAAAACGAAGTCGAATGTGGCTTCTCCTTTCGACTTTGCGCTCGCGAACGGCACGAAATCGATGATGAGAAGGCAGCCCGATCACGGCGCTCCGCGCCACGGCCTGGTGCACCACACAAGCCCGATGCCGAAGACCCCGGGCTTGGTAATTGTTGGACTCAGACGGCGACCTCCACTTCGGCGCCGGACAGAGCGGACGACTTGAACAGGGCCTCGAGCAAGTGGTTCACGTTGTGCGCCTGTGTCGCCGAAACGGCCGCGGCCGACCCAGACCTCAGCGACCCGACGAAAGCTGCTGCCTCCCGGTCGAAGTAGATCGGGTTGCCGATCTCTGCGATCTCCGGCGAGTACACGGTCTTCTTGGTGGCCCAGATTTCCGGAAAGCTCGTCTCACGCCACTCCGTCCAACCCTGCTGGAACCCGTTCCTGCCACTGTCATAGATCTTGTAGGACGAGGGCAAGGGACAAGAGTGCATGATGCCCTCCGTTCCATATGCCGACAGATCCCAGCTTTCGGTCCAGGACAGAGGATCCCACGACATGAAGTCGACGGTGACGAGCTTGTCGGCATAATTGAGGATCGCACCGCCGGCGTCCTCGCGGGAGTTGCTCCCGAAAGCCGATGCGAATTTTGTAATCCGCGCGTTCACGCTTTGGGGCACGCCGAAGTGGAGCAGAATCCGATCGATCAGGTGGCAGGCAATAACGAACATTGCGCCGCCAATATCTCCGGGCTGGTTCATGTGCGGCGTGGCGGCTTCATTGTGCGAGCAGCCCGCATGCGCCCTCACCTGCAGCACCTTGCCGAGCCGGCCGCTCGAAAGAACCTCCTGCATCTTGTCCACCGAAGGAGCAAAACGCCAACAGTAACCAACCTGGAACAGTCCGCCCGTCCGCTCAACGGCCTCGACGATCCGGGCGGTATCGGCAGACCCCCGTCCCGCTGGCTTCTCGCACAACACGGCCTTGCCGGCCTCAAGCGCCTCGATGGTCAGGTTGGCCATGCTGTGGCTCTTGGGATGCACGAGGACCGCGTGGACGCCGGGATCGGCGAGGATCGCTTCCTTTGTTCTGGCTTCCAGCCCGAGAGCGTCGACGAAGGGGGTGAGCAGCGGACTGTCGTCGTACGCTCCCATCAGCCGAGCTCCGGGCATGCGCTGAAATGCCTTCACGCGTCCCGAGGTGTGCGGATGCGTGATGCCCAGGCAGGCGATACCAAATTCAGCACTTTCGCCGATCGCGTAGGTCATTTCCTTCTCCCTGAAACGACGGAATGGCGCCACTGACGGTCATCCCTTCCAAAAACCCGCAAATCTTCGGGGGCGGTCAAACCTTGTTGAACTGCACCCTCGACGAGGTGACGAGCGATGTCATCCACCTCGCCAGCTATGCCTCAACCGTATGGTGTTTTTCCCTCGGTCGGGCATTTCGATCGGAAACGCTACACCGTCTTTCCGAGCGAGGCTTCGAGCTCGGCGAGCTCCTGCCCGCCTGCCATCAGGCTTTGAAGCTCCTCGGAGGAAATATGGCCGCGATCGGCCGTGCCGAGGGTCTTGCCACGATTGAGGACGGTAAAGCGATCGCCGACAGCAAGGGCATGTCGGACGTTGTGGGTGATGAACACCACCCCTACCCCCTTCTTCCGCACACGGTCGATGGTCGACAGGACATTGGCCGTCTGACGCACGCCTAGGGCAGATGTCGGCTCATCCAAAATGAGAACCTTGGCGCCGAAATAGACCGCGCGAGCGATTGCCACCGTCTGACGCTCGCCGCCCGAGAGCGTCCCGACGGCTTGTCCGGGCTCACGCAGGTTGATGCCCATTTCGCGCATCTGTTCGAACGTGATTGCATCGGCCTTCTTGAAGTCGATCCGTTTGAAAGGGCCAAAGCCGGTTTCGGGTTCGCGGCCAAGCCAGAAATTGCGGCTCACGCTCATCAGCGGGATCATTGCCAGGTCCTGGTAGACCGTTGCGATTCCCGCGGCCAGCGCCGCCCGGGGGCTGGTGAAGTGGACCGGCTCGCCTTCAACTTTCATCTCGCCGTGCGTGGGAGCATGTACACCGGACATCGTCTTGATGAACGTCGATTTGCCCGCGCCATTATCGCCGAGCAGGCAGTGACACTCGCCTGCCTTGACATCGAAGGACACGCCCGAGAGGGCAATAATGTGACCGAAGTGCTTCTGGATATCGGTCATTTCAAGAATTGGTGCGGACATCATCGCTCTCCGGTGATCGCGCGGCGGATGTAAGTGTTGGCGATAACGGCGGCGAGGAGGATCGATCCGAGAAATACCCGGAACAGGGAACTCTCGACATTGGTAAAGAACAGACCCTGCTGCACGACGCCGAAGATGACGGCCCCCAGCGCGGCGCCAATAACGGAGCCATATCCGCCCGTTAACAAAGCACCCCCAATGACCACGCAAATGATTGCCTCGAACTCCTTCATCATGCCCCGGTCGGAGGCAGCCGAGCCGAACTCCACCGCCTGGGAAATTCCCAAGAGCGTGGCGCACAACGCCGCAACGATGAACATCGCCACCTTTACGCGGGCGACAGGTACGCCGATATACCGCGCAGCCTGAGGGTCGCCACCGGCCGCATAGATCCAGTTACCGAACCTAGTCCTGGTGAGCACCCACTGGCCGACGATCACCATAACGATAGCCCAAATGATCAACATCGGGATGCCGTCAACGATCGGCTGTCCCATTCGGGTGCCGCGGGTATAGGTCGCAATCCACCCCTGCTCTCCGAGCCATGCGAACAGCGCTCCGAGTGCCTTGCCGCCAAAAAGCCAGGCTACGGGATCACCTGCGGAGATATCGGCAATCCCCGACACGACCGGCTGCTTATTGAAGGTGATCGCGCTCCAGATCGTCAAGCCGCGCAAAATGAACATGAAGGCCAGCGTGACGATAAACGAAGGCAGTCCGGTCCGAATGACCAGCAGGCCATTGATCGCCCCGATCAGACCGCAAGCTAGTACGGTGACGCCTATGGCCGCCCACGCAGGCAAGCCAACATAGACAGCCAGCAGACCGAACATCATGCCGGAGAAGCCGACCATCGAACCTAGCGAGAGATCGAACTCGCCGGTGATCATCAGCAGCGAGACGCCGACAGCGAGGACGACGAATTGCGCCGAAACGGTGCTCCAGTTCATGATCCCGTCCAAGGCGAACATCTGCGTGTTGCCGGCAAGGATGATGAAGAATGCGAACACCGCGATGGTGCCGCCCATGGCTCCAAGCTCGGGACGGACGAGCGCCCGGCGGACAGTTGACGTGTGTTTAACGCGCTCGTCAGCGCCGATTGTCGTGGTCATTGCGATACCCTGAAGCTGTCGTAAGTTCCAAACGGAGGTCGTTCGCTTACCGGTATTTGCCGGCGAGCGACTCGACGAGAGCCAGGTTGTCCTTGGTCACGAAGCCGGGACCGGACAACACCGAGTTCGCCTGCAGGACGCCGTAGCGAAGGTCGTTGGTGAGGGTGATCACCGGCAGATAGCCCTGAAGGAACGGCTGCTGGTCGATGGCGAAGTTGATGACGCCATCCTTGATCGCCTGCGAGATCTCCGGAGTGAGGTCGAAGGTCGCAAAAAAGATCGTGCCGGCCAAACCGGTATCCTTGAGCGCCTTGATCGTCGGCAGGGCGGTCATCGGCCCCAGAGTCAGAACAGCGCCCGTATCCGGGTGGTTGGAAAGGTACGCCTTCACACGGTTTGCGATTTCGGTCGCGTCGGTACCCGAGTCGATCATCTGATCGCCGAGCGGCACACCCAGGCCTGCCGCAAAGCCCTCGCAACGCTGCTGCCCCGCGATGTTGGGGAAGAGGCTGTTGACGCAGAGAAACGAAGTGATGCCGGCGGCCTTCGCGCGCTCCCCGGCACCCTTGCCTGCGTCGAATTCGGGCTGTCCGACATGAAGCAGGGCGCCGAGCTTCTTGGATTCTTCTGCCGTGCCGGTGTTCATCGTGACTACGGGGATGCCCTTGGCAACCGCGTCTTCGATGGCGCCGCCGACCGTCTCGACATCGGGAATAGTGACGATGATCCCGTCCGGCTTTTCGGCGGCGGTCTGCTGGATGATGCGCACCATGTCAGCCAGGTCGCCGGTCGGCGGGTTGCGGAAGGTCACGGTCGCTCCGACATTTTCGGCGGCCAAGCTGGCACCGTTCTTCACGGTGTTCCAGAACGTCTCACTGTCAGGCGAATGATGGATGAGAACGTATTTCTCCCCATCCGCCAGAGCAGTTCCGGCAAAGCCCAGAGTGGCCGAGACAGCCAAACCAGCAAGCAACGCCGCCTTCAATACACGATTTTTCATATGTTCCTCCTCATGGTGACCAAGAGCGGTCTGTTTGGCAGCTGGCCGGGTGCGGCTGCATCACCGTCTTCTTTTCTCCAACTCCGAGACAACGTTATGCATTTCTATCCACTCGGGATGAACCGGGAGCGAAACAAAACACTATTGCATTGGCTGCAAAAATCTTCCGCTGATTGAACGGGCGGCCGGGTCATCTGAGGCGACGGGATCGCTCCCTATCCACAGCTACTACCCCCAAGTCAGACGAGTAAGACTGGCTATAACGGTCAGCGTCCTTAGATTCGGTTTCGAAAAGCGTTCAACGATATCCACACCTTGCCAGCCGTCGTGTGATCAGACGGATGTGGGCGATCATGATCCACGCTTCGGATGATGCGATGGAGCGTTCGACGTCCTTGGCCAACCTGCGGCATCTGCCGAGCCAGGCGAAGTTCCGTTCGATCCCCCATCGACGCGACAGAACCTCAAAGCCTTTCGCGTCGTCCGAGCCGGCATAGCCACCATCGGCGAAGACATGCAGCAACCATGGTCACCTGTGGCGGATGGTTCTCAGGAGATCGGGAGCACCGTCGCGATCCTAAATGTCGGGCGCTGTGCACCGGCATATTGCCGGCGGGTGATTTTGGTCCAGGCCATTGTGTTCTCCATCGAGTCTCGCAAATCCGAAGGAGTCATAACCTGTTGAAATCAATCACATCTTTTTGAGGCAGCCTTAGAGACAATGCGCCAGTACAG
>NZ_JABEPH010000703.1:0-779 GCF_013004495.1 Rhizobium sp. SEMIA 4085 | reverse complement strand
GTATTGGGAGGAGGGCCGAATGAGTTTCCCCGCTGGAAAAACTGTAGATAAACGCGACAATTCTATTCTTGCTGGTCTCGAGCCGGCGATCTTCTTCGGTTTTTTCGAAGAGCTAAGCGCCATCCCGCGCGGTTCTTACAGCGAGAAGCAGGTTAGCGATCACATCGCCGATTTTGCCCGGGCGCGCGGCTTCGAGGTTTACCAGGACGAGATCTACAATCTCCTCATTAAGAAGCCGGGCACGCCCGGCTACGAAAACTCTCCGACCGTCATTCTTCACGGGCATACCGACATCGTCTGCGAGAGCGATGAGGGTGTTGACCACGACTTTAAAAACGAAGGCATCAAACTTCAGGTTATCGGCGATTTCATCCATGGTACGGGGACAACCCTTGGGGCGGACAACACCGTTGGTGTGGCCTTCGCAATGTCGTTGCTGGCATCCGACGATGTCCCACATCCGCCGCTTGAAGTCGTCCTGACGGTTCAAGAAGAAGTCGGCAAGGGCGGCGCGCAACACTTCGACGGCACAAAGCTTAGCGGTAAGCGCCTTCTCGACATGAACTGGCACGATCCCAAGTCGCTGTTCGCCGGCTGCGCGGGCGATATTTCAGTGCGATTTAAGATTCCGGTTCAGTGGGAACCGCGCGTTTCGGAGCAGACCGCCCTTTCGCTGCGGATCTCCGGCCTGAGCAGCGGTCATTCCGAATTTGACATCCATCTTGAACGCGCTAACGCGATCGTCCAGCTCGGACGGCTGCTTCGGATTGTCATCCGGG
>NZ_JABEPH010000074.1:0-19530 GCF_013004495.1 Rhizobium sp. SEMIA 4085 | reverse complement strand
ATCTCTACCGGGGCGCATCTAGTCTGGAACGCACGAGACGCGATTTCAACCGCCGCCCGCATGACTTCTGGCTTGCTGCAGTTGAACAAGAGCGCCTGCGCGCCAGACGAGGCTGCCCAATTCGCCGCATCGTCGACCCGCTCGCCGGAACGCAGCTTCGGTTCACCTCCTTTGACTTGTACCTCGTCATCGGCCAGCGTAAACGAGATCCAGAATGGCTTCCCGTTTGCGGAAACTGCAGTGCGCACTGCCTCGCCCTCGGCGATCAGGCTGAGGGTTTCCCCGAGCCACAGGTCCACAAAGGGGCTGCGCTGTTCAACTAGCACCTTGAGATAGTCCTGGACCCGCAAAGGATCAAAGTTCTGAGGTTCGTAGGAACCGAAGATTGGCGGCAGCGAACCAGCAACCAGGACTTTCCGATCCTTGACGGCATCGGCGGCTTTGCGTGCCAACTGGCCCGAGAGCGCGGTTAGCGCCGCCCCTTCCTTCTGAAACCGCTCTTCGCCGATGTGGAAAGGCACCAGCGCATAGCTGTTGGTGGTGACGACGTCCGAGCCGGCGGCGATGAATTCCTCGTGGACCTTTTGGACAATTTCTGGCGAATTGACCAGCGCCAGTGCCGACCATTCCGGCTGCTTCAATTCGGCACCGAGGCGCAGGAGTTCGCGGCTCATGCCGCCGTCGAGAATGCGCAGTCTGCTCATGGATAGGTCTCCGTAGGGGAATTAAATCTAAAGCCGGCCGCAAAGCCTGGCCGCATTTGGCGATGATGTCGTCCGCAGTTTCGAGCCGATCGACAACCGGAAGCGTCTCTGGCGGATGACCTTCCAGCACTCATTTCTGCCAGCACGGCGAAACAAGTCCGCAAAGGTGTGGAATCATGATCGATTTCCGCGTTGGCGTTAGCGTCGCGATGGCACCTGCGCCTCGAGGAGGCGGAAGGCACGAGCGATGATTGCCGTGAGAATGAGATAGAAGACAGTAACGACGATCAGCGGCTCATAAACGAGCAGCGTGTCCTGGCGCACCTTGCTCGCCACCGCGTATAGATCCATCACTGTGACGGTAAATGCGAGCGGTGTCGCTTTGAGCTGCATGACGATTTCGCTGCCGATTGTCGGCAATGCGATGCGAATGGCCCGGGGCAGCCATATGCGCCGGATCAGGGTGAAAGGACGCATGCCGAAGGCTCGGCCCGCTTCCAACTCGCCCTTGGGCACTGCGAGCAGCGCGCCGCGCAGCACTTCCGCCTCGTAGGCGGCATAGTTTAGCGTAAAGCTCACGGCTGCGAAGAAGAAGCCCTCACGCAGGATGGGCCAGAACAGGCTCTGGCGCAGGCCTGGGATCATTGGCAGCAGCGAACCGACGCCGTAATAAAAAAGCCAGAGCTGGATTAGCAGCGGCGTGCCGCGCAGGAAGGTGCAGTAGCCGCGAGCGAGATATTGCGTCACCGGGCCGCCGCTCACCTGCGCGAAGGCGAGGCCGATCGCCAGGATGAATCCGAAGACGACCGAGATCACCAGCAGCAGCACCGTCTGCGCGGCGCCCGCCAATAGAAGCGACCAATAGGAGGCTATCCACGAGAAGGTCATGCCGTGTGCTCCTTAGGCAGGCTTCGGCTGTCCGCGCCGCACATGGCGCTCGATCAGGTTGAAGGCGATATTGGAAACGAGCGTGAGAGCGAGATAGAGAAGGGCAGATGCCAGGAAGAAGATGAAATAATGCTTGGTGCTCGCGCCAGCCAGGCGAGTGGCGAGCGCCAGTTCCTGATAGCCGACGACGGCAACGAGCGCGCTGTCCTTGGTGACCGACATCCACAGATTGGCAAGGCCCGGAAGGGCGTTTGGCAATAATGCCGGCAGGATGACTCGGCGGAAACGCAGCATCGGCCCCATGCCGAAGGCCTTCGCCGCGTCGATCTGACCAACGGGGATGGCGAGGATCGCGCCGCGCAGCACTTCCGTCATATAGGCACCCTGCACGAAGCCGAGCACTGCGACGGCGACGACGAAGCCGTTCACTTCGATCGCAGGCAGATTGAGCCCGGCCAAAAGCCGGTTGAGGCCGTCCATTCCCGCATAATAGAGCCCGACGATCAAAATCAGTTCCGGAATGGCACGGATAGCCGTCGTATAGACATTGAGCAGCAAGCCGAGCGGCCTGTTGCCGGAAAGCTTGCCAAGCGCGCCTCCCGTCCCGAGCAGAATGCCGATCAGGAAAGCGCCGGCGGAGATGGCGATCGTGGAGGCGGCACCGACAAGTAGGGTTCCGCCCCATCCGGGCGGATAGGGGGAGAGCAGGTCTAATATGCCTCGTGGTTCGGTTGCCATCGTCCGGCCGGGTCCGGGATCGAGGTCAGTTCGTACCGTAGATGTCGAAGGCGAAATATTTCTTGGTGATTTCACCGTACTTGCCGCTGGCGCGCACGGCGGCGATCGCAGCATTCAGCTTTGCCTTGAGCTTAGAATCTTCCTTTCGCAGGCCGCCGGAAACGCCAGCTCCGAGAATCGCCTCGTCGTCGGCGACGTCACCCATCTTGACGCAGCAATCCTTGCCGGCGTCACTTTTCAGGAATGCATCAAGGGCAAGCGAATCCCCGAACACATAGTCGATGCGGCCGGCGGCAAGATCCTGGAATGCCTCGTCCAGGGTCTGATAGGTCTTCTCGTCAGCGACATCGGCGAAATACTTCTTATAGTATTCCGATTGGATGGTTGAGACCTGAATGCCGAGAGTTTTGTCCTTCACGTCATCGGCCGTCGCGCCGGGCTTCTGGTCTTTTGGGCCGATCAAAGTGCTCGGCGTGTTGTAATACTTCTCGGTGAAGTCAATGACCTTCGATCGCTCTGCAGTGTTTGACATCGACGACCAGATGACGTCGAATTTCTTGCTCTGCAGCGCCGGAATGAGCCCATCCCAGGAGACCTCGACAACTGAGCATTTCTCCTTCATCTGCTCGCACACGGCGTTCATCAGGTCGATTTCCCAGCCCTGCCACTCACCGGAGGCATCCTTGGCGAAAAAGGGAGGATACGATTCGTTCATGACGCCAAAACGGACTTCAGCCTGAGCCGTGATGGCAGAAATGGCAATCGTGGCGCCGGCGAGCAGCAGGGGGAGCAGTTTCATTCGTGGATTTCTCCTGTTTGGGGTATCTGTGACCAAGCAGCGGATCAATGAT
The DNA here is from genome assembly GCF_013004495.1 of Rhizobium sp. SEMIA 4085. Taxonomy (NCBI): domain Bacteria; kingdom Pseudomonadati; phylum Pseudomonadota; class Alphaproteobacteria; order Hyphomicrobiales; family Rhizobiaceae; genus Rhizobium; species Rhizobium sp. SEMIA 4085. Next base: position 16,349 of record NZ_JABEPH010000074.1, on the reverse strand, counting down.
GGGCGAGCACGCCGGTAAATTCTCGGCAACGGGCACTGAGTGGGGCGTCGAAGATCTGCCGAGGCGATCCCTCCTCCTCGATCAGGCCCTGATGCAGGAAGAGAACGTGGCTTGAGACGTCGCGGGCAAAGCGCATCTCATGGGTGACGATCAGCATTGTGCGGCCCTCCTCCGCGAGCTCGCGGATCACCTTGAGCACCTCTCCGACCAGCTCGGGATCGAGCGCCGAGGTCGGCTCGTCGAACAGCATGACGGCCGGATCGACACAAAGCGCCCGGGCAATGGCCGCCCGTTGCTGCTGGCCGCCGGAAAGAAAGGCGGGGTATGCGTCGCGCTTTTCGTAGAGCCCAACCTTATTGAGGAGAGCGTCCGCCTTCTCGATGGCCTCGCGGCGAGCATATCCCATGACCTGGACTGGTGCTTCGATGATGTTCTCAAGAACCGTTCGATGTGCCCAGAGGTTGAAGGTCTGGAAAACCATGCCGAGGCCCGTGCGCAACCGCTCGATCTGCCGCCAGTTCACCGGCTGCATCTGCCCGCTGCGGGCGCGTTTCAAAGCGATTTCCTCGCCGTTCACGACAATGCGGCCCCGATCGGGGATCTCCAGCAAATTGATGCAGCGCAGAAATGTACTCTTCCCGGAGCCCGACGAACCGATGATCGAAATCACGTCGCCTTTACGCGCCGTTGTCGAAATGCCCTTGAGGACTTCATGTGGGCCATAGCTCTTGTGAAGATCATCCACACGAAGGGCCTGGATAGACGGTTTTGTCATGCGCGGCACCGGTTCAAATAATGTTTGGAGAATATCGCGGATAGCTGCGGTATTTGCGCGCAAATTCTGATTGTTTTGCATTTATTATGCAGAAATCTGTTTCTTATGCGTTTAATATGACAGTACACCGGTGTCGCCGGGTGATTTCGCCGTAGGAGGAGGAGGGAGCAGCATGGAAAGATTGGATGGCTTTGATCGCGACATACTCGACATCATTCAGCGCAATTGTCAGCTGACGGCGGAAACCATCGCCGAAAAGGTCGGGCTTTCGACCTCGGCGGTGCAGAGGCGGCTGAAACGCCTGCGCGAGGACGGCATCATCAAGGCAGAAGTAGCCGTCGTCGATCGCAAGGCGACGGGCACACCGATGGTGTTCATCGCCGGATTGGAGATCGAGCGTGACAACTACGATGCGCTAGCGAAGTTCCGCCTTTGGGCGGAAAAGCAGGATCACATCCAGCAAGTTTACTACGTTACCGGAGCGGTGGATTTGATTACCATTATCACGGCCCGCGACGTCGAGCATTATGACGACATCGCGGCCCTGATCATGAAAGAAAACCCGCAGATCCGGCGCATGCACACGAATGTAGTGCTGAGGGACGTCAAGTTAGGCCTATTGGTTCCGCTGAGTGCTTACGACGATCCCAGCAGATGAGGGCGGAGAATACGTCCGCTATTACGCAGCAGAGATTCCTTACTGCATTGCCGCGTCGAGTTTCTCTTTCCATCCACCGCTTTCCAGTTGCTTGCGCATGAAAGCGTCCACCGCCGCCTTTAAGGCGGGATCTTCGCGCAGCAGATAAGCATTCTGGAAATGCGTGAACGGCTCTTTGACGGCGACCGGGCACAGGACACTGGCATGCAGCTTGGACTGCAGGTCCACCTCCACGCCGTCCGTGACCATCACGTCGGCCCTGCCCGACGCAATCTGGTCAAAAATTGTCTTGTTGTCGGGAAAGACCTGGATGGACGCCTCGTCGAAATGTTCGTGGGCGAACTTGTCGTTGGTCCCGCCCGGATTGACGATTACCCGCACGGAGGGTCGGTCGATTGCATCAAGCGTGGTATATTTTTCCTTATCCTCGCAGCGCGCAATCGGTCGCTTGCCGTCGGTCACATTGGGCACCGAGAAATCGCCCACTTCGTCACGGGCTGCGTTTACGGTAATGCCGCCGAGTGCGATGTCGAACTTGCCGGCCTTGAAATCGTCCAGCATTGTTTTCCAGGTTGTGGTAACGAAGTCCGCCTTGACACCGAGATCGGCAGCAAGATCCTTGGCCATGGCGATGTCGGCACCCGTGAGGGTGCCATCAGCAGCTTTGTAGCTGAAGGGCTTGTAGTCGCCCGTCGTGCCGATCTTGATCACGCCAGCCTTCTTGATTTCCGAAAGAGCGTCGTCCGCCGCGACGGTCAGCGCCGATGTCAGACTCCACGCCACCACCAAGGTGGCCGCAAAATAGGTTCGCTTCATGGTTCCTCTCAATAGGTCGGTTGTTGCAGCGGGATCGCCGGCTGGTCGCGCGAGACTACTGACGCAGCCAAAGTTTGTCACGCCCTGCCCCCACGAGCTGGCGGGACCAACAGCTGCAGTTTCATTGAGATGTTGCGGCGGAAAAGTCCGCTTTGCCGCCTTCCTGGTCACCGTTCGATCGGTGGAGCGCATGCGTCGCTGGCTCCCCGCAAATATCATACTGTTTGTGATATTGTTATTGCGGCTTGTTACATTCCTCCTCCTATGCCATTCTGCCCTTTACAAATGGGCGCGCGAACAGCCAGCGCGCCGGGGCTCTACTTTCGACAGGATGGCGGCGTTCCGTTCGACCATCGATATGGGGAAATCTTCAATGGCACGCATCACGCTGAGGCAGCTGCTCGATCACGCTGCGGAGGAAGGCTACGGCGTTCCCGCCTTCAATATCAACAACATGGAGCAGGCACTCGCCATCATGGAGGCCGCGGACGCCTCTCATGCACCGGTTATCATGCAGGCGTCGCGCGGAGCGCGCGCCTACGCCCACGACATCATGCTGAAGCACATGATGGATGCCGTCGTCGAGATCTATCCACATATTCCAGTCTGCGTTCATCTCGACCACGGCAACGATCCGTCGAGCTGCATGACGGCGATCCAAGCGGGCTTCACTTCGGTGATGATGGACGGTTCGCTGGAGGCGGATGCCAAGACACCGGCTGACTGGGCCTACAATGTCAGCGTCACCAAGATGGTGACGGACATGGCGCATTTCGGCGGCATCTCGGTCGAGGGCGAACTCGGCGTTCTCGGCTCGCTGGAAACCGGCATGGGCGAGGCCGAGGACGGCCACGGCGCCGAAGGCAAGCTGTCGCATGACCAGCTGCTGACAAACCCCGACGAGGCCGTAAAGTTCGTGCGCGAAACCAAGGTCGATGCGCTGGCGATCGCCATGGGGACGTCGCATGGTGCCTACAAATTCACCCGCCAGCCGGATGGATCGGTACTGGCGATGAGCGTCATCGAAGAGATCCACCGGAAACTGCCGAATACGCACCTCGTCATGCACGGCTCGTCGTCAGTCCCGATCGAGCTGCAGGAGATCATCAACAAGTACGGCGGCCAGATGAAGCCGACATGGGGCGTGCCGGTCGAAGAAATCCAGCGCGGCATCAAGAACGGCGTGCGCAAGGTGAACATCGATACCGACGGCAGGATGGCGATGACCGGCCAGATCCGCCGAGTGCTGCAGGAAGATCCGAGCGAATTCGACCCGCGCAAATATCTTAAGCCGGCGATGGCTGCGCTCAGCAAGCTCTGCAAGGAGCGCTTCGAACAGTTCGGCACCGCCGGGATGGCAAGCCGGATTACGCCGCTGCCTGTGTCGGACATGGCCAAGCGCTACAAATCCGGTTCGCTCGATCCGATCTTCTCTTGAGCTGCAGCCTATGCTGACGCGGGGCGCTGTGCCTGCTTAGGCCCGGCGGCAGGCAGGCACCCTGCTTGCGAGCGTCTGGCCATGGAATTTATCAAGCTGGTTGACGACGTCCTCGATCTCGCCTGCAATGCGTTCGTCGTTCCAGCCGAGCGCAGCCCCGGCGACACCGGCGATTTCCCGCAAGCCTTCGAGCTTCAAGCGGCCTTCAATAGCAAGCGTCGTGCGCCGAAGGACTATATCGGAGAGATGTACGACGAGTTCGTTTCGAGCAATCCAGTCGACTTCCTTGAAACTGTAGTGCCCCGCGCCCGTCAGCCGCTGGTCATCGGAATATGCCGACGAGAAAGAGAGCACGGCCGCAGCCGTCGTTCCGTAGCGGCCAAGCAGTTCGTCCACGCGCTCGACCGGCGCGTCGGTCCGCGCCGCAATTTCCTTGATCCAGACGCTTCGTTGCCGCACTTCCATTGGGAAGGCCTTCCCGCCACCGATCGGCAGGTAGCGGGTCGACTTCTTGCGAACATGCTGCAGGCGCGCGAGAACGGAATCGGCAACTTCCTCGGCAAAACCGCGGAAAGTAGTCCACTTTCCGCCGACCAGCGAGATGATCGGAAACGGCCTGCCTTCTTCCGGCTCCTTCACCGGTGCGGAATGATCGCGACTGATCAGCCCCGGGGTGGTCGCGTCGGAGGCCGGCAGCGGACGGATGCCGCTATAACTGTAGACGATCTGATCACGATCGAAGCGAAGCGTCGGTAGCAGCGAGCGGATGCTATCGAGGAAATACTCGGTTTCCGGTTCCTCGCAGCGGACATTATCCGGGTCGTCGGCAGGGATATCAGTGGAACCGATGAGCGCCATCCCGAGATAGTTGTAGACGAGGCAGATGCGCCCATCGTCGGCCTCGAAATAGATCATGTGGCCGTTCAGGCTGCGAACAAGCTCAGGGTGATCCAGCAGAATGTGGGAACCCTTCGTTCCGCCGATCATCCGAGAGGGAGCGCCGAGCGCCCCATTGACGTGATCGATCCAGGGACCGGCGGCGTTCACCACCAGTTTGGGAGACACAGCAAATTCGTCGTCGTCCGGTTGCCTGAATGTCAGCCGCCCGCCGGAGACTGCCGCAAGCGTCGCGAAATTGGCGGCAAGGCTCTTCGCATTTGCCTCGAGCCCGTCCATGACGAGTTCGTAGACGAGCCGCTCAGGCCTGCTGATCTTGGCGTCGTAATAAATTCCGCCGGCAACGATTGCCGGGGTGAGGTGCGGCATTTCCTTGCGCGCCTTCTTTTTCAGGATCAACCGATGGCGCGGCATGACCTGGTCGCGTGATCCAAAGAAATCGTAGAGCCTAAGCGCGATCTTGATGAGAACGGCCCCCCGGCTGCGTGGCGCAGTCTTGGAGCCAAGCAGCGTGCGCAGCGCTGCCCAAATACCCCGTGTCCAGGAAAACACCGGTATGAAAGTAGGCAATGGCTCGACGTAATGCGGAGCGTTCTTCAGCAGCAAATTGCGCTCCAACGTCGACTGGGCGACCAAACCGAACTCGCCCGTCTCCAGATATTTCAGGCCGCCGTGAATAAGACGCGATGGCGCAGCACTCGTCCCGGAGCCGAAATCGGCCTTGTCGACGATCACGCAATTGACGCCTTGGACCGAAAGGTCGCGAAACAGTCCGGCACCATTGATGCCCGCTCCGATGATCAGAACGTCGATGTCGCCCTCTCCAAGGTTAGAGAATCGTTGCTGCATGTCGGGAGTCATGATCTTGTCGTCCTAAATCACCCACACATCAGTGCCGGGGTTCTGCCTCGTCGGTTACCGATTGCTCCGGCGCAAGGCCTGCAATTTTCGGCCAAAGAGGCGTCATTGCGTCGGCGATCTGGCGGAAGACCCGGTAGCGTTTGTCGTAGTCCGCCCTGCGTGCCGCATCCGGCTGGCACGTCTTCGCGATGCGGGTGATGTCGCGCGGATCGCTCTGCGGATTAGCATAAGCGCCGGCGCCCGATCCGGCGCAAAGAGCAGCACCCCAGGCGGCGGCCTCATCCGTTTCGGTCACGGTCACCGGTATGCCGAGCACGTCGGCGAACATCTGAACGACCAGCGGGTTGCGCGAGACACCCCCGGCAAGCCTTGCCTCTTCAAATTCAAAGCCGTCGCCAAGTGCATCGACATGGATGCGATGATTGAAAGCGATACCCTCAAGCACGGCCCGCAGCATGTCGCCTCGATCGTGCCAGCCGCCAAGTCCGAAGAAGCCGGCACTTGCCGAAGCACCATAGGGCGAACCGAACAGATAGGGATGGAAGAGCGCCGTCGATGGCCGATCGAAAGCCGCATCGATTTCCGGCGCGAGCAACGCGTGAATGGAGCTGCCTTGCACCTCGCCCTTCGTCCGCTCGCCGGCGCATAGCTTGTCGAGAAACCAGTCGTAATTCGCGGTCGATGCCGGCGAGATCGACATGTTGTTCCAGATGCCGGGCGCGATGCCGTTGCGGCAGAACCAACGCCGGTCGACCCGCGGTTCCGACGATAGCGTCTCATTGATCGAATAGGTACCGGCAATGACGGCGACGACGCCCTTGGCATAGCCGCCTGCCCCGAGCGCGGAGGCCGTGACGTCATGCAGCCCGGCCACGACCGGCGTTCCCTCGGCAAGACCGGTCAGGTGCGCCGCCTCACGTGTCACGCGCCCGATGATTTGATCAGAACGCGCGGCCGGCGGCAGAGCATGGACAAGTTTCTGCAACCCAAAGAGCCTCAGGGCCTCCTGGCTGTATTCCTGTGTCTTCACATCGGTAAAGGAGGTACTTGCCTCCGTGCGATCCGTACCGACGATGCCTGTCAGGCAAAACCGCAGCCAGTCCTTGCAGCTCAGAAAATGACCAATGCGTTTGAACCGCTCGGGTTCCATGTCGCGGATCCAGGCAAGCAGTGTCGATGGTGCGGAGACATGGGGGATCTGACCCGTGAGCTCGATGGCTTGGTCGGCGACATTGTTTTCCATCCACCGATCGATGACGGCACCGGCCCGGCTGTCCAGGGACAGGATGGCCCGGCCCAAAGGTATCCGCTCGTGGTCGAGCAGGTAGATGCCATCCCCGTGGGCCGTTGCGGCGATGCCCTGGACGTCGCTTGCCGGCCGATTGCTCAGCGTGATCGCCTCCCGAATCGCGTCTGCCGTCGCGCTCCACAATTCGTCCATGTCCCGTTCGATATGGCGGGCCTTTGGGATAAACTGGGTGACGCGGCGCCGGGCGACTGCGAGCGGCGTGCCGTCAATATCGAAGATGACGGCCTTGGTGACCGTCAGGCCACTATCGATCCCGAGCAGACTCGGCATTCGCTTTTACCTCGCTATCAGCAACGGGCTTGTCCGGTCACGAGCGCCCTCCGGCGCCCTTGGCGATGACAACGTTGATATCTCTGGACCGCATGCGGTCGATGTGCGCCGGCTGCGTCTTGTCGTCGACGATGACGACGTCGAACTCGTCCAGTGCCGCAAAACTGTGAAGCGCCCGCTGCTCGAACTTCGTGTAATCGGCAAGCAGGATGCGCTTGACGGAACAGTCGAACATGGCACGCTTGGTATCGACCGTCTCCGGGGATTGGTGTAGCACCGTGCCGTCGCTGATCGCCGACATGGAGATGAACGCGACATCGGCCCTGAGACCCCTGATCTCGTTGATGGTCATGCGACCCATGAAGGCGTTACACCAGTTGTGATACTGTCCACCGAGTGCGAGCAGCGTCACGTCGTGCATGCCCTTCAGCGCGTTCATGAGCGTGAGCGAATTGGTGATGGCCGTGACCGGTACCTTCGACGGCAGATGCGCCGCCATCTGTAGGACAGTGGTCGAATCATCGAAGAAGATGGCCTGCCCCGGCTCAACGAACTGCATCGCCGCTTCGGCGATCAGCTTCTTCTCCGCCGACTGGCGGTTTGAGCGATAGACCTCGCTTGATTCTATGAGATTGGTGGCAGCCGCAGTGACGATACCGCGCGTCTTCCTGAAGAGACCGCGGCTGACAAGTTCGTCCACGTCGCGATGAGCAGTCATCAGGCTGATCCCGAAACGGTCGGTGAGGTCTTCTATCCGCATCGAGCCTTCATTCATGACGGCCTCGGCAATCATGCGCCGGCGAGCGATCTGACGCGTCTGGCGGCTGTCGCTCGTAAGCTGGTCCAACAGATCGTCGCCCTGGCTCGTCTTCTGTGTCACGGGTCACCCTTGTCGCTGAGTTCTGGATTCCAGCTTCGTACAGTGATTGCCGCCCCAAGGCAAAAAGGCGACATGGAACGGGCGGTTGCGGTGCGCAGTCAGCGTTTCCGGCATCCGGAGAGCCGAGCAGTCTGCCGCCGTCGCTGAAAAGGGGCGCCTTTCGAGCGCCCCTTCGACGATTACTGCGACAAGACGAACGGACCCGTGTACTTGTCCACATTGTCCTTGGTGATCAGCAGGCAATCGAAAAGCTGTTTCTCGCTCTTGGCACCGGTGTTGCCGGTCCTGATGATGCTGTCTGCCTGCTTCACCGCTTCTTGGGAGAACACGGCAACCGGCTGCAGGACGGTGTACTGGAGTTCACCTGCCTTGATGGCCGCAACGGCATCCGGAGAACCGTCAAAACCGCCGACCTTGATGTTGGCGAGCTTGCCGGCTTCCTTGAGAGCGGCGATGGCGCCCAGCGCCATTTCGTCGTTGCCAGAGATGACTCCGACGATGTCCGGGTTTGCCTGCAGCATGGACTGCATCTTGTTATGTCCCTGAGTACGGTCCCAGTTGGCGACTTCCTTGGCAGCCTTCTTCAGGTCCGGATACTGCGAAAGCACGGTCTCATAGCCGTTGGAGCGCGTCGCGGCATTGTTGTCCGACGGTGCGCCGAAAAGCTCGGCATAGTTGCCCTTGTCGCCTATAGCTTCGACCCACTGCTGGGCACCGAGTGCCGCACCCTGGGCGTTGTTGGAAACGAGCTGCGCCTTCGCCAGGCCTTCCTGGTTGATTTCCGCGTTGACGAGGATAACCGGAATGCCTGCGGCAACGGCCTTCTTCACCGCACCGACGGAACCGTCAGCATTTGCCGGATCAAGGATAATCGCAACCGACTTGTTGGTGATGGCCGTATCGATCAGGTTGCTTTCAGTGTTGGTGTCACCCTTGTGCGCGCTGACCGAGGCGGTATAGCCAAGCTTTTCGGCAGCGGCTTTGGCAACGTTGCCTTCCGTCAGCCAGTACGGGTTCGACGGGTCGTTGACGATGATCGTCATCATCCCGGCCGCCCAGGCCGAGCTTGCAAGAAGCGGTGCCACAGTCGCGGCGGCGAGAAGAATGCGCATGCCTTTTTTAAACATAGTCTCTCTCCCATTAGTGAGCTCAGTTTTGCCGGAGACCCGGCGGTGCTTTCCCCAATCGGCCTTCATGGAATCCAGCCTGCCGTCGCGGATAAGTTCAGTTGACGCCGTCAGGACGATTTGACCCGGCGGCCGTATTGGATGCTGTTCATGAGGACGGCGAGAACGATCACCGCCCCGGTGAAGACGGTCTGCCAGTAGGCTGAGACGCCGATGATGACGAGGCCGTCCGAGAGGAAGCCGATGACGAAGGCCCCGAGCATTGTGCCGCGAACCGTACCGCGGCCGCCGGTCAGCGCTGCACCACCGATGACGACGGCTGCGATCGCCGTCAGTTCGTACGTGGTGCCGGCCGTCGGACCGGCGGAGGTCAGCTGCGACGACAGCACCAGGCCAGCGATCGCGGCACAGGCACCCGACAGCACATAGACGACGATCTTGACGCGCTTGACGGGAACGCCCGAAAGGTCGGCCGCACGTTCGTTACCACCCGAGGCATAGAGCCAACGGCCGAAGGCCGTGCGGCTCAGCACGATGCCGCAGACGATTGCCAGAACCGCAAGCACGATCACGCCGATCGGGATGCCTGCGAGCCGGTTGAAGCCGAGCCAATCAAACCCGGTATTGCCGAGCTCGGGGCGGCCGCCGAGATTGTTGTAGGTCAGGCCATTGGTCATCAACAGCGCAATACCGCGGGCTACATAGAGCACACCCAGCGAAGCGACGAAGGCCGGCACCTTGAGGTAAGCGATCAGCACGCCGTTGACGGCACCCACCAAAGCACCAAGCGCACATGTCATGATGACGACGGCCCAGACCGGCGGATAGAGGATGACGCCGAAATAGTTGAGCGTGACGCCTTGCATCATGAAACCGGCGATGCAGCCTGCGAGCCCCAGCGTCGAGCCCACCGATAGGTCGATGCCGCCGTTGAGGATCACCAACAGCATGCCGATTGCCAAAATGCCAAAGATCGCGACGTGCGACGCCATGATCAGGAAGTTGTTCAGCGTGAAATAGTAAGGCGACAGGAACGAGAAGACTGCGATGATGACGATCAGCGCAAAGAATGCCCGGCCTTCGAGGATGAGACGCACGACGTTGGTATTGCGCTTCTGCCCGGTGGAAACTGACTTCTTCTCGACGATGTTTGTGACTGACATACTCAGCGCTCCATAGTTCCGGGCTAGTGCGCGACCACGGCTTCGCCGGAGGCTGCCATGATCTTTTCCTTGGTGACGTGCGAGCCAAACTCGGCCGATATCCTGCCGCGGTGCATAACGATGATGCGGTGCGCGATGCTCAGGCATTCATTGACTTCGGACGTCGAATAGATGACCGCCAGTCCCTGCTTGGCGCGCTCCGACAGCAGCTTGAACACTTCGGCCTTGGCGCCGATATCGATCCCGCGGCTCGGCTCGTCGAGCAGGATCACCTTCGGCTGGGTTGCCAGCACCTTGCCGATGACGACCTTCTGTTGGTTGCCGCCGGACAGCGAGCCGATAGCTGCCGTGCCGCCATCGGTCTTTACATGCACCCGGCGGATCGCATCGTTGACGAGATCGCGCTCCCGATGGCCGGAGGTGAACAGCCCGTTTGTAAAGGCGCCGATGCTCGCAAGCGACAGATTGGATCCGACGGTCATCGTCTGGACGAGGCCATCGCGCTGGCGATCTTCGGGTACGAGGACGAGACCGCCGGCGATGCGCCCGGCGATGCTGAGCCCGCCGACGTCCTGGCCCTCGAGGAGAACCTTGCCGCCGTTCGAACGCAGGCGACCGGCGATACATTCAAGGAGTTCCGTCCGCCCGGCCCCCATCAGCCCGTATATGCAGACGACCTCGCCGGCGCGCACCTGCAACGATAGGCGGTCGACTGCATTATAGGCAGCGCCGGAAGGACCGGGAACACTGAGGTTTTCGATGGAAAGCGCCACTGCTCCGAACTGATGGCCTTGCGGTGGATTGCCGAGGTCGAAGTTCTCGCCGACCATGTTGCGGACGATCCATTCGAGGTCGATATCCTTGCGCTCCGCATAGGCCGTCATGTTCCCGTCGCGCAGCACAACGGCGTGGTGGGTGATCTGCAGGGCCTCTTCCAGATGATGCGAGATGTAGACGATCGAGACGCCGCGGCTGGTTAGGTCATGGATGACCTTGAAGAGTACTTGCACTTCGGTGGCGCTCAGTGCCGAAGTCGGTTCGTCCATGATGAGGATACGCGAATTGATAGAAAGGGCGCGCGCGATCTCGACGATCTGCTGCTGGCCGAGGCGGAGATCTTCGACGCGCGTCAGCGGATCGATGTCTTCCTCGAGCTCTTCCATGAGCGTACGTGTCTGGCGCTCTTCCTCGGCGAAGTCGACAACCCCACCCTTGATGATCTCTCGACCCATGAAGATGTTGTCACGGACGCTGAGATTGGGTGCCAGGCTGAGCTCCTGGTGAATGATAGAAATCCCGCACCCGCGCGCATGGGTCGACGATGCAAAGCTGACAGGCGAGCCGTCGAGGATAATCTCGCCGGAACTCGGCTGCACGACGCCTGAAAGGATTTTCATCAAAGTCGACTTGCCCGCGCCGTTCTCTCCGAACAGGGTCGTCACCTGGCCGCGGTGGATGTCAAAGTTCACTCCTTTCAGGGCGTGAACATTGCCATAGGACTTGGCGATATTGCGAGCGGCAAGTACAACCTCGCCCCGGCTTCCGGAGTTGCATGGCGGCTGGCTCATTTGACCTCGACCTTCACCGGCGTGACGAGCCAGTTCTTCGGGTTGATGAGCTTGAAGACACCCACCACGGTCGCCGTCTTTCCATCCAGCCTGTCAGGATCGAGGCCCGCAAAGACCGTCTTCTTCATCTCGTTGTTGATGGCCGATCCGGCATCCTGATACTGGATCTGGTTGGTAAACTGCCCGAATTCGATGGTTCCGGTCGCGTCACGGAGGTCCGTGCCATTGACCGCAGGACCGGTCTGGACACGGACCACCGTCTGGGGAGGCAACCCGTCGACTTTTATCTCGCTAATGTTTGCCTTGCGTGCGCCAAAGACACCCGTCAGAGTAACGGGGATCACCGGTCCGGTGCTCGTCGCAGTCCCGTATTTTTCGGCGGCTGCCTTCTTGTCGGCAGCGATTGCGGCCGCAAGCTCGGCGACCGCAACGGCCCGATCCTCAACATTCGCCTTAATCTTCGGAAACTGCTCTGCGCCGAAAGTCTCCGCGGAAAATGCCTGTTGGCGGACATCGTCGGCGGAGCCGATCTTGACGACCGTGGTATCGAGCGCAATCGCTCCAACGACGATGACGGCAAGCGCCGCGCTTGCGATAAGCTTGAAATTGCCGCTGCTCGGCTTTGCTGCTGCATAATCAGGCGGTGTACTCATCTCCGGACGGCCTTTGACTTGAATGGCAAGGAAAGAATGGCGAGTGCGGCAGCAATCGCAGACCGGCGGAGCCGTTGCGCCGCACCAGAGCAATAAATCGGCGTATCACCGACAGGACCGCAACCGTGCACAAAAATCCTCATTTGGAAGCCTCCTCAGCAAGACCGGCGGCTGTCTCCTCCAACCACCTGACCTGCAGCTCTCGATCCGGAAGCGGGACCTCCGTGATAGAACTGTGTTATTTACGTCGCAAACCATGTTATAATTTTTGCGACTTGTCAACGGCCGCTTGATGAGAACGTGAGCAAAGACGCATAACTTCGAGTTCAGTTTTCCCGCGACTGCGCGGAATAATTGGAAGCAAACGCACAAACTCTCCTCTACGCTTCATGCCCGATAGAGGCACGTAACTTGCTGTAGGGATTGCGTATTATTCAAATCATGCGCAGCGGACACTGGCGATGATGGCGTTGCGGCGCATCACTTCGCAAGCGGCTTTCTACACTCTTATGCAAATTATTCTAGTTGAAAAAAATTTCAATTCCAGTAAAATCTTACTAGCCTTATGGTATCTTTATGTTATATTCCGCAGCGAGGCCTGTCGGAGGTTCAGCCGCACACTTCATCAGGATATCAAAAGACAGCGCGCTCGCCGCAGGCCACAGAAAGACCGAACCCGTCGGGAGCCGCATGCCAAATCCCCAACGAATCTTGCCGATCGGGAGGACTTCAGATGAATTGGACGCGCGTAACAGCCGCCGAGGCGTTCGCAATAGCGGCGGGATGGTCCTGCGATGACATCGACTGAGAGGATCATCATCGGAATAGATGCCGGTACCTCCGTCATCAAGGCGGTGGCCTTTAATCTGTCCGGACGCCAGATCGCCACGGCCTCCGTACGCAACAGATACACCACGGGAGACGACGGTTCCGCAACGCAATCGCTGAGTCAGACTTGGCTTGATTGCGCCAGCGCATTACGTGGCCTTGGAGAAAAAGTAACCAGTCTCGCATCACGCACCGCAGCCGTCGCGGTCACCGGCCAGGGCGACGGCACCTGGCTCGTCGGCCGCGGCAATACGCCGGTCGCTGATGCCTGGCTATGGCTCGATGCGCGTGCCGCACCGACGGTCAGCTCGCTTGCCGGCGGACATGAGAACCGTGCCCGCTTCGAGGCAACGGGCACCGGCCTCAACACTTGCCAGCAGGGTGCGCAACTCGCCCATATGGATCGCTTCACACCGGACCTTCTCGACCGAGCGGAGACGGCGCTGCACTGCAAGGACTGGCTTTATCTCAACCTGACAACCGTGCGGGCGACCGATCCGTCCGAAGCGAGCTTTACCTTCGGCAACTTCCGGACGCGGCAATATGATGCGATGGTGATCGATGCGCTTGGCCTGAGCCATAGACGTGCGCTTCTGCCCGAAATCATCGACGGTATCGAGATCAGTCACCCGCTGACGTGTGAGGCGGCGAGGGCCTGCGGACTTCTTGCCGGTACGCCGGTCTGCCTTGGTTATGTGGACATGGCGATGACGGCGCTTGGTGCAGGCGTGCGCAGCCACGCTCGCAATGCCGCCTGTTCGACGATCGGCTCGACGGGCGTGCACATGCGTGCCAAGCCCGTTGCTGACGTTCAGCTCAATCATGAGGGAACGGGCTATGTGATCGCCCTGCCCATCCCCGGCATCGTCACCCAGGTCCAGACCAACATGGGCGCTACGATCAACATCGACTGGATCCTCGACGTCGCCGCCTATCTGATGGCCGAGGCGGGCAAGCCCGCTTCGCATGCAGACCTGATTGCGCGCATCGACGGCTGGTTTGCGCAAAGCCGGCCGGGTTCGGTGCTTTACCATCCCTACATCTCCGAAGCTGGGGAACGTGGGCCCTTCGTCAGCGCCGATGCGCGCGCGGGCTTCACGGGGCTTTCTACGCGCCACGGCTTCCCCGACCTGCTGCGCAGTGTGGTCGAAGGGTTGGGGCTTGCCACCCGCGATTGCTACGCGGCAATGGGCGCGATGCCCGAAGAGTTGCGGATCACGGGCGGCGCAACACGCTCGGTCGCCCTTCGCCGTTCACTCTCGGCCGCCGTTAACGCACCGATCCGCCAGTCGCGCCGCGATGAGACGGGGGCCGCCGGCGTGGCGATGATGGCCGCAGTGGCCGTCGGCGTCTATTCCAGCATGGACGATTGCATTGCCGACTGGGTGACGCCGCTGCTCGGCGACGCGGAGATTCCGGATGTAAACGAGGCTGCCCGGTTCGACCAGCTATTTTCCGCCTACACCGATGTGCGCCAGGCAATGGCGCCTGCCTGGGCCAAGCTCGCCCGAGCCGCAACGACATCGCCGGTAAGCGAGTAAATCAAGTTTTGATGCAGCAGGCATCGAAGGAGCATGACATGACTGAACCCGACCTCCTGGATCTCTTCGTCATCGGCGGAGGCATCAATGGCGCGGGAATCGCACGCGATGCTGCGGGCCGCGGGCTGAAAGTCGCGCTGTGCGATAAGGACGATTTGGCACAGGGAACCTCGTCTCGTTCGGGCAAACTGGTGCATGGCGGTCTGCGTTATCTCGAATACTACGAATTCCGCCTGGTGCGCGAGGCGCTAATCGAGCGTGAAGTGTTGCTCAATGCCGCGCCGCATATTATCTGGCCGATGCGCTTCGTCCTGCCGCACAGCCCGCAGGATCGTCCGGCGTGGCTCGTGCGGCTCGGCCTGTTCCTTTACGATCACCTTGGCGGCCGCAAAAAACTGCCGGGCACACGCACGCTCAATCTGCTGCGCGATCCGGAGGGAACCCCAATCCTCGATCAATACACGCGCGGCTTCGAGTATTCCGATTGCTGGGTCGATGACGCCCGCCTCGTGATCCTGAATGCAGTCAGCGCGGCGGAAAAGGGCGCTACTATTCTCACTCGATCGGCAGCAATCTCGGCGCGCCGTGAGAGAGGCAGCTGGATCGTTACCACGAAAAACAGCCTCACCGGAGAGACGCGAACCTTCCGCGCAAAATGTCTCGTCAACTGCGCCGGCCCCTGGGTGATGGACATCATCAATCGTGTCACCGGCTCGAACTCCGGCCGCAACGTCCGTCTCGTGAAAGGTAGCCATATCATCGTGCCGAAGTTCTGGGCCGGCTCCAATGCCTATCTGGTCCAGAACCACGACAAGCGCGTCATTTTCATC
Source organism: Rhizobium sp. SEMIA 4085 (assembly GCF_013004495.1). Classification (NCBI taxonomy): domain Bacteria; kingdom Pseudomonadati; phylum Pseudomonadota; class Alphaproteobacteria; order Hyphomicrobiales; family Rhizobiaceae; genus Rhizobium; species Rhizobium sp. SEMIA 4085. The sequence continues at coordinate 735 of NZ_JABEPH010000074.1, read as the reverse complement.
AACCCCTATGAGGGCGACAAGGCGCTGATCGGGACGACCGATATCGCCTATGAAGGCCGCGCCGAGGACGTGTCCGCCGACGATGCGGAAATCGATTATTTGCTGAAGGCGGTCAATCGCTACTTCAAGGAGAAGCTACGCCGAGAGGATGTGCTGCACAGCTTCTCCGGCGTTCGTCCACTTTTCGACGACGGCAAGGGCAATCCCTCCGCCGTTACCCGCGACTATGTCTTCGATCTCGACGAGACCGGCGGCGCCCCTCTGCTCAACGTCTTCGGTGGTAAGATCACCACATTCCGTGAACTTGCCGAACGGGGCATGCAACGTCTCAAGCATATTTTTCCGAACATGGGCGGGGACTGGACGGAGAAGGCGCCGTTGCCCGGCGGCGAAATTCCGAATGCCGACTACGAGACCTTCGCCAACAGCCTGCGCGATGCCTATCCATGGATGCCGCGCAAGCTCGTGCATCACTACGGCCGTCTCTATGGCGCCCGCACGAAGAATGTGATTGCGGGGGCGACTGGCATCCAAGGGCTCGGGCGGCATTTCGGCGGGCAGCTTTATGAGGCCGAAGCCCGCTATCTCGTTGCGACGGAATGGGCCGCGACGGCCGAGGACATCCTTTATCGCCGCACCCATCACTACCTGCATCTCAGCGACGCGGCACGTGCAGCCTGTAACTAGTGGTTTGCTTCAATCACTCTTGACGCAGCTTGAAGGAGCGTTTCATGG
>NZ_JABEPH010000702.1:0-805 GCF_013004495.1 Rhizobium sp. SEMIA 4085 | reverse complement strand
CACGTCCGAACGGCCCAAGATCATGCTGCTGCGTCATACCTATGTCGGTTCGTCGGACGCAGACATCGCGCAGGCGGCCCATGAGCTCAGCCTCTACTACAACTACTTCTTCGCGTGGTTCAAGAACGAGAAGCCGGTCACGCAAGGTCTCATTGAGCGAATTCCCGAAGCTGAAATCAACTCAAACGCCATGCTGTCGGACGCCGTCATGCGCACCAACAACGTTGTCGGAAGTCCACAAAGCGTAGTCTCGCGCCTCAAGACCTATGAGGCCATGGGTTATGACGAATATTCCTTCTGGATCGATACGGGCATGAGCTTCGAGCGCAAGAAAGCATCGCTTCAGCGCTTTATCGCCGAAGTGATGCCGGCATTTGCGGAGTGAAGCCCATGCAGCGTTTCCAGTATTATATCGATGGTCAATTCCTAGACGGTGAAGCACGCTTCCCAAGCGTTGATCCGGCCACCGGGAAGGAATGGGCTGACTTGCCGGAAGCGCGCGAGGGTGATGTGGATCGGGCGGTCAAGGCCGCTGAACAGGCACTCTATAACGGGGCCTGGTCAAAGATGACGGCCACGCAACGCGGCAAGCTCATCTACCGGCTCGCTGATCTGGTCGCAGCCAACGCACAGAAGCTGGCAGAACTCGAGACACGCGACACCGGAAAGATCATCCGGGAAACGTCGGCGCAGATCGCCTATGTCGCGGACTATTACCGCTATTACGCCGGCATCGCCGACAAGATTGAAGGATCCTATCTTCCCATCGACAAAGCTGACATGGATGTCTGGCTTCGCCGTGAGC
>NZ_JABEPH010000701.1:0-832 GCF_013004495.1 Rhizobium sp. SEMIA 4085 | reverse complement strand
GCTTGCCGCCGCTCGTTCCCCCCTCCGGTGCCAGATTGGCGTCGCCCCCGGCCTGGCCGTTCTTGCCTTGCAGCCCGACCGGACCCGACAGCGGCCCAACGCCCCCGCCCTTGATCGTGTCGGCACAGGCGGCGGTGCCCATGATGATTGCCGCCGCAGCGGCCAGAACCAGCTGTCTCATCTTTCCTCTCCCTTTATACCCTGCGGACTCCACCGCCAGGTTAGCGCGCAGCTAAATTTCACGTTAGTGTGTCATGCGAAACGGTAATGTAAAATGAAATAAATACGGTAATTCATAACTGGTGCATTATGTTAAGCATCTGCCTGAGGCTGACAAAAAGGGTGAGGAAGGAAGCTTGCCTACGAGCCCCCGAGGCGGAGGATATTACCGGTCAGCTCGCGCGCAAGCCGCAGGGCGCCCGCGGTCGCCATGACCATCTGCGGCAGCACGAGCCATTCAAGTGTCCAGGCGGCACCCGAACGTTCCTGTTCGTGAACAAGCGCTTGGTGGATGGCCGAAAGTTGGGCGGCGTTGAAGCGGGAAAAAGCGACAAGCGTTTCGGCGCCGACCGGGTTCTGCTTGTGCACCATGGCTGACGATCTTCCGCCGCCAGCAAGTTCGATCTCTCCACCCGCCTGCGCCAGAAGGGCGATGTCCTGGCCCATCTTCCCCAGACTGCCGGTGATCAGCGAAAAGAGGTTGGCAAGGTCGGCGATTGGTGCGCGCTGGTTTTGCCATTGAGGCTCGTCAGTCAGTCCAAGTTCCTGGGCGAGCGACGCGCGGATGTCGGCAGCCTTGCCGCCCAGCCTGTCCAGCGTCCCCGCCCCACGC
>NZ_JABEPH010000073.1:0-19567 GCF_013004495.1 Rhizobium sp. SEMIA 4085 | reverse complement strand
TCCTAGGACATTCCACCTTCGAAATCGAAACGCCGGGCGGCATCGTCATCGCAACGGATTTCAACGGCTGGTACCGGCCGGTCGTGACACCCGACGTGGTGACGATGAACCGGGCGCACTCCACGCACTACACGCTGACCCCGGATCCGGCGATCAAGCACGTGCTGCACGGCTGGAGCGATGTGCCCGGAGAAAAGGCCGACATCGACCTGATGGTCGGCGACACCTATATCCGCAACGTCACGACGGATATCCGCGGCGGCTACGGCGCTGCGCAGCAGGATGGAAATTCGATCTTCATCTTCGAGAGCGCCGGTCTCTGCATCGGCCATCTCGGCCATCTGCACTATGAGCTGACCGATGCCCACTACACCGAGATCGGCCGCCTGGACATCGTCATGGTGCCGGTCGATGGCGGCCTGACCATGGGCGCCGACAGCATGAGCCGCATCATCAAGCGGCTGCGCTCGTCGCTGATACTGCCGATGCACCGCCGCGGTCCGCCGGTCCAGCGCTTCGTGTCGATGTTCGGCAAGGATTTCGATATCAGCTACGCGCCCGACGACACGATCACCGTTTCCATGCGCTCCCTCCCCAAGAAGCCGCTCATTTATGTGATGAAGGGTGCTCAATAGAGAAGACCCGAAAGCCTGAGACCTCCGAGTCCTGCCCATATCAGGCAAATTGCAGATGCCGCTTGATGCCCACTTCCGGCATCTTGTCATCGCTGAGATTGGCCTTCGCGATCTCCCAGCCGAACTTCAGCTTGCTGCCGGTCGATACCCAGATTTCGGCGTCGTCGACATGCATGACAAGCATCGTCAGGTTCGGATCTTTCTTGCCCTCCTCGTACCAGGCAGCAACCACCGAATTCCAATATTGCTCGATCCTCGAAGGGTCCGGCCGAACCTCGATCTTGCCTGCCAGGCACGCGTGGTAGTCGTGATCCTTGCCGACGACGCAGAAATGCGCCCGCGTTCCCGGTTTGACGGCGCGGACGATGTCGGCATCCGACTTGGTATAGAACCAGATGGTATTGGTCTTCGGATCGGCATGCGGAGCCATCGGCTGCATGTGCATGTCGGCACCATCGATGCCGAGCATACCTGCGGAAACATCGTTCACCTGATCCCAAAGCTGCCGTGCCGGATGATCGCGCGCTTCACTAAAGCTTGCCATGGCCTTCCCCTTCCGTTCAGGCTTTTCAAGCCTTCAAACGTCACGTCTGCCGCTTTGTTCCGTAGCTTTTCGCCTTCCTCGGGACACAGAGACAAGCTGCTTTCCCCTTGAATGCAGCCCGCTTCGCTCTTATAAGGCCGTCCATTCCGAACAATGAGACGTGAACAGGGGTGCCATGGCTGGCCATTCACAGTTTAAAAACATCATGCATCGCAAAGGCCGTCAGGATGCCGTGCGGTCGAAAATGTTCTCCAAGCTTGCGCGCGAAATCACCGTTGCTGCCAAGGCCGGCCTGCCCGACCCGACGATGAACGCGCGCCTGCGCCTGGCAATCCAGAACGCCAAGGCCCAGTCCATGCCGAGGGACAACATCGACCGCGCCATCAAGAAGGCCGCAGGCGCCGATAGCGAGAATTACGACGAAGTCCGCTACGAGGGTTACGGTCCGGGAGGCACGGCGATCATCGTCGAAGCGCTGACCGACAACCGCAACCGCACCGCATCCAACGTCCGCTCGATCTTCACGAAGGCCGGCGGCGCGCTCGGCGAAACCGGCTCGGTTTCCTTCTCCTTCGATCACGTCGGTGAGATCACCTACAAGCCATCCGCCGGCGATGCCGACACGGTCATGGAAGCCGCAATCGAAGCCGGCGCCGATGACGTCGAGACCGACGAGGAGGGCCACACCATCACCTGTGCCTTCGAATCCCTTGGCGAGGTCGCCAAGGCCCTGGAAGGCGCGCTTGGCGAAGCTGAAACCGTCAAGGCCGTCTGGCGCTCCCAGAACAACGTGCCGGTGGACGAGGAAAGGGCCCAGTCCCTGATGAAGCTTATCGATAGCCTGGAAGACGATGACGACGTGCAGAACGTCTATTCGAACTTCGAGGTTTCCGAGGAAGTGCTCGCCAAGCTTTCCGCCTGAGCATACGAACGAACAACAAACGAACCCGGCTGCGGAAACGCTACCGGGTCTTTTTGTTTTCAGGAGTGATTTTGAGCTCAGAGCGACGCAGACTACATGCAACCTGCCGCTACCTCGTGCGCTCCCTCACTCCTGTGCTTGTCAGCCCAGCGCGCCCAAGTCCTTGGTCGCGGAAGACTCATTCACTGCAATGAGGAAGGAAGCCGGGGAGCGCTTCGCAGCTCCAGGACCTTAAGCCGCAACACGCATGAAATTCCCCAGTTCCGCAAACAGCTCGACCGACTTCAGCCGCGCCTCGATGTCGTGGATCGGCATCGAGATGATGAGTTCGTCCGCCCCGGTCTCCTTCAGGAATTCGGTGAGCTTCGCCTCTGACGTCTTCGGCGAGCCGACGACCGCATAGCGAAGCGTGTGCTCGACGTTCAGTTTCTCCATCGGTGACCAGAAGCCCTCCATGTCCTCGACTGGCCGCGGGAACGGGCCACGGACGTTACGGCGCAGATTGACGAACTGCTGCTGGGCAGAGGTGAAATGATATTGCGCCTCCTCGTCGCTCGGCGCGACGGAACCCATGACGCCGGCCATGACGTAGGGCTGGTCGAGCGAGGCCGAGGGTTGGAACTTGCTGCGGTAGATATCGATCGCATCGAGCAGCAAATCGGGCGCGAAATGCGAGGCGAAGGCATAGGGCAGCCCGAGCATCGCCGCGAGCTGGGCGCTATAAAGACTGGAGCCGAGAAGCCAGATCGGCACATGCGAATTGTGGCCCGGAACGGCAAGGATCGCCTGGTTTTCGACGGGCGCGCCCAATAGCTGCTGCAGCTCGACGATATCGTTCGGGAAGCTGTGGGCGCCTGTCTCCAGATTGCGGCGGAGCGCCTGTGCCGTGCGCATATCCGTACCCGGCGCGCGGCCGAGCCCGAGGTCGACCCGGCCCGGGAAAAGCGCCGCCAATGTACCGAACTGCTCGGCGATCACCAGCGGCGAGTGATTTGGCAGCATGATTCCGCCCGAGCCGATGCGGATCCGTGTCGTTGCGGCACCGACATGGCCGATGACCACCGCAGTCGCAGCACTTGCAACCCCCGGCATGCCGTGATGTTCCGCCAGCCAGAAGCGCTTGTAGCCGCACTCTTCCGCCTTCTGCGCCATGCGCGCCGAGCCTTCGAAGGATTGCTGGATCGTCGTGCCTTCGGCAACGGGCGAAAGATCGAGAATGGAAAAGGGAACCATAGGAAAAACCTGCCGGTGATTGGAAGGACAGGTCTATGTAGGTTCTGGAACCGCTCATTCCAAATCCCGCGGACGAAGAAAAGGGCCGGTTTCCCGACCCCCGATCTCTTCGCTTCGTTTGCTCGGCTTATCGGCGTTGCCTCAGAACATGAACCTCGGCGCTGTGATGGTAATGGTCGTGAGGCAGCGTGAAATTGCCGAGCTGACGATCCATCTCCACAGCCTCGGCCGCAAGGCGGTGGATCGCGGCTGTCGTTTCCTCGACCATGGCGGCATTCTGCTGCGTCATCGAATCGAGCTCGGAAACGGACGTGTTGATCTGGCGTAGCGTATCCGCCTCTTCGCGGGTCGATTCCATGATCTCGTTGATTTGGCCGTTGATCGCTTCCACATGGCTGCCTATGCCGGTCAGAGCCACCCCTGCCCGCTCGACAAGCGCCACGCCGGTCTCGACTTCGTGGGTCGACTTCTGCAGCAGGCTCGCAATTTCCTTGGCTGCGCTGGATGAGCGCTGCGCCAACTCGCGCACTTCCATTGCCACAACCGCAAACCCCTTGCCGGATTCCCCGGCGCGGGCGGCTTCGACGCCGGCATTAAGCGCCAGCAGGTTGGTCTGGAAGGCGATGTCGTCGATGACGGAGATGATCGTATTGATCTGCCGCGAGGAGGACTGGATTGCTTCCATCGCTGCGATTGTCTCGCGCATGATCTGGCTGGAACCGGTGGTCTCCTTCGTCGCGTCGCGGGCAATGCGCTCGGCCTGTTCGGCGCGTTGGATCTGAACGCGAACGGACTGGGTGATCGCGTCGATCGCATTGGCCGTTTCGGTGATCGAAGCAGCCTGGCGCTCGGTACGTCCGGCAAGGTCGTCGGCTCCGGTCCGCATCTCTTCCGAGCCCGACCGTACAGCCATGGAGTTGCCGCCGATCGCCGTCATCGTTTCGCTGAGCGTGGCGAGCGCTTCGTTGAAGTTGACGCGCAGGCTTTCAAGTTCGTTGGGGAAGCGCGTTTCGATCTGATAGGCAAGATCGCCTTTCGCCAGATGGTCCAGACCCTCGTCCAGTGCCTGGACGACATCCTGCAAGGTTCTCGCTTCCGCTTCGCGCAGAGCAAGGTTTTCCTGGCGGTCGCGTTCGGCGCGAGCGCGTGTTTCGGCGTTTGCCGCTTCCAACTCGCGGCTTTCGATCAGTGATTGCCTGAAGCGGGCGAGCGCCTTGGCCATCGTGCCGATTTCGTCCTGGCGGGTCTGGCTGCCGATCTCGACATCCAGCTTGCCGTCGGCCACATCGCGGGTATTTCCAGCGAGGCGGGCAAGCGGCGAGAAGAGCAGCTTGGTGATGAGGCCGGTGGCGATCGCCATGACGACAAGCGCTGCAAGGCCGATCATCGTCAGCAGCGTCGCGATCTCGATCGAACCAGCATTGAGCTCGCTGACGAGCACGCTTTCGACGACGAGGAACCGTTCGGCCTGATAGGTGATAGAGCGGACGTAGGCCCGGGCGGTGCCGTCGGGGCGCGCAAAGTCGTCCACCGTCATGCCGTTGGTGCTTGCAAGCGCATCCTTCATGAAGGTGAACGGCGCTGTGTCGAGCGTCGCAAGCCGGGCTTCGGCATTGAGCCCCACGGCAGAACCATCACTGGAAATGATGGCCGCCTGAGCCGTGCTGCCGGATACGATCCCCTTTGCCAGGATGCTGGTGACAATATCGTCGCGAACCTTGAAGAGGATGATGCCCTTCGGCTGTCCGAGCTTGATGATCGGCACTGCATAGAAGATCGCCGACTTGCCGTTGGAGGCATCAACGCGCAGGCCCGAAAATGCGGTCGGCGCGGAATCGTCTGTCGCCTTGGCCGTGTTCTCGATCGCCTTTGCAAACGCAATACCCGCACCTGTCGCCTTCCATGCATCAGCCTTCAGGTTTTCGGCAAAATTGTCGTCCTTCCTGTAGGAATAGAGAACCGAGCCATCGAGATCGGCGATCAGCAGGTCGCTGAAAGCGGTGTTCTCCAGGTCGCGTGCAACTTCGCCCTGCGTCTTTTCGTGGCTGGAGTAGTAGAAGCCGCTCGGTCCTTCCGGTTTCATCAGCTTTTCACGCTGATCGGCCGGGTTCGGATTGTTGGTGATGAACACCTTCTTGAGTTCGCCGCGAGCGTCGCCCGACGATTTTTCGATCGTCTTCCAGCCGCTCTTCAGGCTTGTGATCGACATCTGCAGCGCCTCGATGCGCGCAATGGAACTCGCCTGGTTTTCGAGCTGTCCCAGTTGATCCTGCAGCATGTCGCCGCGAAAGATGAGAACGCTTTCCTTGGCCTTCAGCGCCTGCGCATCTGAAATGCGGCTGCTGGTGAAGTAGCCGAGAACACTGATCGTGCTCACGGCCAGTGCCGTGAGCAGGATAAATGTCGCGATAACCTTAAAGGACAGGGACTGAAATCTCTGAGCCATGACAACGAACCCTTCCGGAGCGGCTTGCCGGCAGCGCAAACCTGCCACCTTGACCGAAAACAGAACACGGGGAGCCTTAACCTTTTGCAAAAAGGCAGCTCCTCTCACATTTGAATGGTAGCTTTGAGGTATTGGATTTAATTCGTGGTAAACGGCGCCTTATAAAGGGACGTAATGTTTTTGTTTTGTTCACATATCGATGGCAGTTATTTTGCAACCGCAATAAGGTGAGCCATGCAAAATACGATTCGCATCATCGGCATCGACCCGGGCCTTCGCCGCACCGGCTGGGGAATTATCGACACACTCGGCAATTCGCTGCGCTTCGTCGCCTCCGGTACGGTGACCTCGGACGGCGAGATGGACCTCGCCTCCCGCCTTTGCCAGCTGCATGATGGGCTTGCCGAAATCGTGCATGGCTACAAGCCGGATGAGGCAGCGGTCGAGCAGACCTTCGTCAACAAGGATGCGGTTGCGACGCTGAAGCTCGGTCAGGCTCGCGGCATCGCGATGCTCGTGCCGGCACGCGCCGGGCTCCAGGTATCGGAGTATGCACCCAACGCCGTCAAGAAAGCCGTCATCGGCGTTGGCCACGGCGAGAAGCAGCAAATTCACTTGATGCTGAAAATCCTGATGCCGAAAGTCGAATTCAAGGGCAACGACGCCGCTGACGCGCTGGCCATCGCCATCTGCCACGCCCACAACCGCGGCAGCAGCCGGATGCGCCAGGCAGCACTGGCCAGCTGACACGCGTTCTTGACTTGTTCTCTTTTTGCAGTTAGGTAATACGAACGAGGTATTACCATGCGTGTCACCGAAAAGGGCCAAGTGACGATCCCGAAGGGGATTCGCGACCGACTAGGGATCGGTCCCGGATCGGAAGTGGATTTCATCGCCTCCGGAGCGGGCGCCGTACTCGTCAAGATCGAGAAGAGCGGATCTGATCCGATTCGCAATTTCGATGATTGGGCGCGCCGCGTCCAAGGAACGGTTGATCTCGGCGGAATGACAACGGATGAGTATATCGAATGGTTGAGGGGCCCGCGTGACGATCTCGACCCTCGTTGACACTAATATCTTTATCGACATCCTGGGGCCTGATACCGCCGAACGGCAATGGTCGCTGAAGTCCCTGAAGCAATGCGTTATTGACGGTGATCTGGTAACGAACGTCGTTATCTGGTCGGAACTCGCCGCCTCGCCTCTGTCAGAGGAGCAGTTGACGTCTGCTTTGTCCTGGCTCGATGTCAAGCGTGAAGCCGTACCTTTCGAGGCGGCCTTTCGGGCCGGCAAAGCACACCGCCTATATCGGCGAGCCGGCGGTCAGCGCGAAAGGATACTTCCCGATTTTTTGGTCGGGGCTCATGCCGATTGGCGCCGGCATCGGCTGCTGACGCGTGACGCTGTCCGCTACCGTTCCTATTTCCCATCGCTCGATCTCATCACCCCTCAAACCCATCCCTGACGGACCTCTTCATGATCGGCAAGCTCAAAGGCACCATCGACGAAATCGGCGAAGACCATGTGCTCGTCGACGTGCACGGCGTTTGCTACGCCGCCTATTGCTCCGGCCGTACGCTATCGAGACTCGGCTCGCCGGGAGAAGCGTGCGTGCTCTTCATCGAGACCTATGTGCGCGAAGACCAGCTGAAGCTCTTCGGCTTCATGACCGCGCTTGAGCGCGAGTGGTTCAACCTGCTGCAAAGCGTACAGGGTGTCGGCGCCAAGGTCGCGCTCGCCATTCTCTCCATCCTGACGCCAGGCGAACTGGCCAATGCGATCGCGCTGCAGGACAAAACGGCCGTTTCCCGCGCACAGGGGGTCGGCCCGAAGGTTGCCGTTCGCATCGTCACCGAATTGAAGAACAAAGCGCCCGCATTTGCCGGCGAGGCGATCAATATCGGCCTCAAGCAGGAACTCGGTGAAGGTGTAGCTTCGGCCCCGGTCTCCGATGCCGTCTCGGCGCTGACGAATCTCGGCTATTCACGTGATCAGGCCGCCAACGCCGTCGCTGCGGCCATGAAGACGGCAGGCGAAGGTGCTGACAGTGCCAAGCTGATCAGGTTGGGTCTGAAGGAGCTCGCGCGTTAAATCCGCCGCGATTTGATGCAAAAGCGGACTGCGTCATGTATGGGTTGAATCCCTGTCAAACTGGAAGATTGCCAAGATGAGTGAACCCGCGCGCCTGATATCGCCGGAAAAGCGGGGCGAAGACCTGGATGTGACGCTACGCCCTCAGTCACTGGACGAATTCACCGGCCAGGCGGAGGCGCGTGCGAACCTGAAGGTCTTCATCGAGGCCGCCAAGAACCGCGGCGAGGCGCTGGACCATGTCCTCTTCGTGGGGCCGCCAGGCCTTGGCAAGACGACGCTCGCGCAGATCATGGCCAAGGAGCTCGGCGTCAACTTCCGCTCCACCTCGGGTCCGGTGATCGCCAAGGCTGGCGACCTTGCCGCGCTGCTGACGAATCTCGAAGAGCGCGACGTCCTCTTCATCGATGAAATCCACCGCCTCAATCCGGCCGTCGAGGAAATCCTCTATCCGGCGATGGAAGACTTCCAGCTGGACCTCATTATCGGCGAAGGCCCGGCCGCCCGATCGGTGAAGATCGATCTTTCGAAATTCACCCTCGTCGCCGCGACCACGCGTCTAGGCCTCTTGACCACGCCGCTCCGCGACCGCTTCGGCATTCCGGTGCGGCTGAGTTTCTATACGGTGGAAGAACTGGAACTGATCGTGCGCCGCGGCGCCCGTCTCATGAACCTGCCGATCGTCGACGACGGCGCGCGCGAAATTGCACGGCGCGCGCGCGGCACGCCGCGCATCGCCGGCCGCCTGCTTCGCCGCGTGCGCGATTTCGCCGAAGTCGCCAAGGCCGAGGCCGTTACCCGCGAGATAGCCGACGAAGCGCTCACCCGGCTGCTTGTCGACAGTGTCGGCCTCGACCAGCTCGACAAGCGCTATCTCAACATGATCGCCGTCAATTTCGGCGGCGGCCCCGTCGGCATCGAGACGATCGCTGCCGGCCTTTCCGAACCGCGCGACGCGATCGAGGACATTATCGAGCCCTACATGATCCAGCAGGGCTTCATCCAGCGCACGCCGCGTGGCCGCGTGCTGACGGCAACCGCGTGGAAGCATCTCGGACTGCAGCCACCGAAGGACCTGGAAGCCGCGCAGTTCCGGCTGTTTCAGGAAGACGATTGAGTGATCACGCGGCGCGGATTTCTGAAGATTCTCGGCGGCAGTGTCGCGGGCGTCGTGGCGCTCGGTGGTTATGCCTTCGCCTATGAGCCTCTCGCGCGGCTGAACATCACCCGTTATGCACTAACGCCGCCAGGGTGGACGCCGGGCTTGAAACTCAGGGTCGTCGCGCTTGCCGATTTGCATGCCTGTGAACCGTGGATGTCCGCCAGCCGTATTGCCGCGATCTGCGCCATGGCGAACGAACTCAGCGGAGACGTGACGGTCATGCTCGGCGATTATGCCTCCGGCATGAACATGGTGACCCGTTACATGCATTCGAGCGAGTGGTCGGAGGCACTCGCCACCTTGCGCGCTCCGCTCGGCGTTCACGCGATCTTGGGCAATCACGACTGGTGGGAAGACAAGGTCGCTCAGGAGAACGACGGCACGCAACCGTTCGGACATCGCGCCTTGTCCGATGTCGGAATTCCGGTTTACAGCAACCGTGCCGTCCGGCTCGAAAAAGATGGCTATGGCTTTTGGCTGGCGGGCTTGGAAGACCAATTGGCGCTTTTGCCCGGCAAGAGCTGGGGCCGCACGCACATGCTCGGCCTGGACGATCTGGACGGCACGCTGGCTCAGGTTTCCGACGATGCGCCGATCATCCTGCTTGCCCATGAGCCTGATCTCTTTCCACGGGTGCCGCAGCGAGTATCGCTGACGCTTTCGGGCCATACACACGGCGGGCAGATCCGTCTTTTTGGCCGCTCGCCGGTTGTTCCGTCCCGTTTCGGCAATCGTTACGCTTATGGTCACGTCGTCGAGGAGGGACGAAACATTATTATCTCCGGCGGCCTTGGCTGTTCGATTGCGCCAATCCGCTTCGGCGTCCCGCCGGAGATTGTCGTGATCGATCTTGGATAGACAAGGGAGTGTCCGAGCAAACCCTCGTTCGAGACGCTGAAGCGCGACGTGATCGAGGAACTCGGCGTCGGGTGAAAATTCAGCGGCTTCTCTGGAGGTCGAGAACTTCTTTGACTGCGATAAACGCGCCTGGCATGAGCTCGGTGACGTGATGGATATCCCGCCCGAGTTTCCGTTCAAGTCCGGCGAGATCACCCGCCGGATCGAGGATGGCGGCAATTATCTCGAGTTCAAATGGGCGCCTGCGACACCCCTGTCCGCGGCTGAATATTCTCCCTATTTCTTCGCTGGAGAAATCGAGACGTTGCCAGCCTCGCCGCGCCATCTTGCTGGCGCGATGGGAATCCAGCGGGCAACGATCGGGCCGACCGCAAACATTGACGCCACTGGATCGGCGCCTTAGCTACGCCTCATTCGCAATGAGGAGGATGCGCCATGCGGAGTCTCGATCCGTGCCGGGTTTTCCGCAAGCTTTCCTATAACAACGCGCTTGCGAACCATCGCCTATTGGCTGCCTGCGCGTCCCTGCGTCCGGGGGAGTTCGAGGCGAAGCGCGTGAGCTTCTTTCCATCGATCAAGTCGACGCTCAACCACATCATCACCGTGGACTGGTTCTATGTCGACGCGCTCGAGGGCGGCACGCTTGGTCCGAAAGCCTGGGAGGTCGAAGAGCCCTTCGATACGGTCGCCTCGCTTGCTGTCGAGCAGCGCAAGGTCGATCAGCGCCTCGTGGCGTTTTGCGAAGCCCTGAGCCCGGAAGGTCTTGCAGCGGTGATCGATCTTCAGCGCGAAGGCCGCCTCCAGAAAGAGCGGGCGGACGACGTGCTGAACCACCTCTTCCAGCATCAGACGCATCATCGCGGCCAGGTGCATGCGATGCTCGCTGGAACCTGCGTAGAGCCGCCGCAGCTCGACGAGTTTATCGTCGATGACGACGCGAAGTTCCGCAGTGTTGAGGTCGCCGCCCTCGGCTGGAGCGAAGAGACGCTGATGCGTTAATCGGCAAGCTGCGCCTTCAGCCGGTCGACGATCGTCTTCGTCAGCAGATCGTAGTTCTCGTCGAAATGGTGATCGCCCGGCAACTCGACGACGTCGGCGGCGCTATTCTTCAACGCAGGGCAGGCAACCTCGTCGTCGTCGTCCTTGCCGTAGATGCATTGCACAAGCTTGGGGTCGATGACTTTCAGATCATCGACCGGATCGCCGGCAGCACCCTGCGTCTTCTGGCCGAGCCAGCCCATGACGGAAATCACATAGTCCACCTCGTGGGAGAGCGAGAGCAGCGACACCTGGGCGATCGCCGCTTTGTCCGCGGCTTTGAGCCTGTTGTAGGTGGCGGGCACGATATCGGCACCGAAAGAGTAACCGATCAGAAGAACGTGCTTCACCTTCCATTGCTTGCGATAGAATTCGATAATCTTCGCCAGGTCGTCGGCCGTCTCCTGGGGCTGGCGCTCTGACCAGAAATAGTGAAGTGAGTCGACACCGATGACGGGAATGCCCTCTTTCTGCAGCGCCGCACCGACTTCCTTGTCGATATCGCGCCAGCCGCCGTCGCCGGAATAGATGATGGCCATGGTGTTCATGGACGGCTTTGCCTCGAGCACGGCAAGCGGCAATCCGAGCGGATTGTCCGCGCCTCCAGAAGCGGCGATCAGGTCGTCCAGTGTGTCAGAAAGCGCCGTTTCGGCATCATCCCCGACATCGCGGATCTCAATTTCCGGATGATCCTTCTTCAGCGCCTCGGCATGCGCACGCCCGTCTTTCGTTGCAGCGGAGGAGAAGGCAGCAGTGATGGGGTTCGGAAGGCTGCCTTCGGCGAGGCCGTAGATCATCCGGTCACCCACCGGCTTTTTGGATGCCGGCGTGCAGAGCTGTTGGGTCAGCGGAATGCCGGCAACCGGATCCACGACCAGCGTTTGGCCGATCGTCGCATCGGGCGTCTGCGCAGCAATCGCCAGCGCCAATGCGCCGCCCTCGCTGATACCGGCGATGATCGGCAGATGATAGGCGCTGTTGCCGGCAGCCCGCTGCACCTGCTGGCTGAGCGACTCGATGTCGGAAACCAGATAGATGCAGCCATCATTCTCGCGGACGTCATATTTGCGCAGGGCGTCCATATAGGTCGGGAAGTCGACACCGATTACGACGGCTCCCTCCTGCACGAGACTGTCGGCCTCCGCCTTTTCCTTGTCGCCCCAGCCAGTGCCATCCGAAATCAGCATCACCGCGCCTTTGACATCGCCGTCCGGCAAAAAGATGTGCGGCGAAGGAATAAGTCCGGTTTCAAAGCGTTGCGTGGTTTCCTCGGCAGCGACGGCCGGGGCCGTCAGCGCGAAAGCGCACACGGCAGAGAGGAGATATCTTCTGATCATTTCCTGACGACTCCCTTCAATCCGCCGCCGATGAGAAGTGTAGCGTCCATCAACGCGATCATCGGATTGCCCCCTCCTGGAACCGCAAGATAGCGCGGCTGCCAGTGCGGATGAAACTTTGATTTGAATGCCCGAAGGCCTTTGAAATTGTAAAAGCGCTCGCCGTGTTCGAAGACGGTGCTGCCGATCCGGTCCCAGACAGGTGCCGTCTCGCGGTTGGACATGCCGGAAAGCGGCGCCATGCCAAGGTTGAAGTGCGTATAGCCTTCGCCTCGCAGATATTCCATGATCCGCACGAAGAGGAAGTCCATCGATCCCTTCGGCGCCTCCGGCGAAAAGCGCATGAGGTCAATCGTACCTTCCGACTTCGTTTCGGTGACGAGGATATTGGCAAACGCAACGATCCTCCCGTCCTTCTTCAAAACGCCGACAGGCTGGACGCTGACGTAATCCGCCTCGAAGGCGCCGAGCGAGAAGCCTTTCTCCTTGGCGTTGTGATGTTCGAGCCAGGCGTTGGAAACCGCAGAGAGCTCATCGAGGACACCCGCGACCTCCTCGGGGGGGATGACTTCGAATTCCAGCCCGTCGCGCTGCGCGCGCGCCGCCGTCTGCCGCAGGTTTGCCCATTTGCCGCCCTTCATTTCGAAATCCGTCAGATCGGCAACGGCCAGTTCGCCGAGCTGGAACGCACGCAGGCCCGCATCGGCGCAGTGGGACAGAAGTGCTGGAGAAATCTGATAGAACACTGCCCGGCAACCGGCAGCGCGCGCCGCCTCGACGAAGCGCCACACGAGTTCCGGCCTCGCTTGCTTTGCCCCGATGGGATCAAAGAGTGCGATCCAGGAGCGCCCCTGCCGGCCATACATGATGAAGGCATCGCCCTCCTCGGAAAACATGATGCTCTTGTCGCCCATGCGCACGAGATTGGCATCGGCATCATTCTGCGTCCTGACGATCTCGACCGCGCGCCGGAGCGCATCCTCCGTCGCAGGCTCCGGCTTGAAAGCGGCGGGGCGCAGCAGGCTGAAGATCGCGATGGCCGACGAAATGATCGGGAGGCCGAGAACGGCACGCAGCCCGCGCGGCGCCTCGCCGGCGAATTCGAACTGCCACCAGAGCTCATTGCTGTATTCCACATCGCGGTAGACGAAGAGCAGGATGACGACCGCGCCCACGCAGATCACTGCAATCGCCGTCATCCATGATGCCGTCAGCGTCTGGTTAAGCAATGAGGCGTGACGGGTGAAGAGCCGGCGGCTGACAAACAGGCTGGAGATAAGGAAGGCAAGGAACACCGCTTCGACAAGCGCGACGGCCTTGAGCAACGAAAGCGCTAGCGCAGCAACAGCGGCGATAACCGCCACCAGCCAGGCACCGTCGAGCCGCTGGCCAAGACCGCGCGCGGCAACGAGTAGCGCGAGACCCATCAGACTGGAAAGAAAATGTGCTCCTTCAACGATCGGCAGCGGCAGATAGCTGGCGAGGAATTCCAGGTTCTGGTCGGGCGTTGGCGTGACGCTCGAAAAGATCAGCATGACGCCGAGCAGCAGCGCCAGCGCCGAAAGCAGCTGCGGCGTCAGTCGTGCGCCGATGCGCCGGATGCTGGAAGCCGCCGGATGATCGACAAAGCGCCGAAATTCGGTTGCCGACACCGCGAGCACGGCGATCAGAAGCGGCAGCACATGATAGATCAGACGGTAAAGGACCAGCGAGCCGAGAACCGCGTCGATATTCACCGCGCTGCCGAGCGAAGCGATGATGACCGTCTCGAAAACACCGAGACCCGCCGGAACATGGCTCAACACCCCGAGCCCGACAGCGATCGCATAGACGGCAAGGAACACCGGCCAAGCGATCGCCGTTTGCGGCAGCAGAACATAAAGAACCGTGGCTGAAGCCGCGATGTCGAAGGCGGTCACCAGGAACTGGCGCGACCATGTGCGCGAATCCGGCAAGCGGATTGCGATCGGGCCGATGTGCATCGCCCGACCGTCGCGTCCAAGTACGACAAGCGCGCCAAGAGCCGCGATGATCACGCCCGCGACCAGCCGGAGCAGCAATGCGCTCGTTCCCACCAGAGGTGCGATTTCATCGGCGATGATCATCAGCGCGATCGATGCGACCCCTGCCAGGCCAAGCCCGAAGGACAGCGTGACGAACGCAATGACGCGGCCGATATCTTCCGGCGTCAGGCCGAGACGCGAATAGGCGCGATAGCGGATCGCCCCGCCGCTCAACGCGCCGAAGCCCGCCGTGTTGCCGACCGCATAAGCGCTGAAAGCCGTCAGGGCTACATGCGGAAATGGCAGCCTCTTGCCGATGTAATCGATGGCATTGAGATCGTAAACGATGAGCGCCAGGAAGCTCAATCCGGTAAAGAGAAGCGCAAGCAGGATGGCGCTGGGGCGCGTATTGGAGAGCGCTGCGACGACATCCTCGTAGCGCACCTCATCCGTAAGCTGGACGACGGCATATCCGACGATGCAGAAAACAAGAAGCGTGGCGAGCGCCACCAGATGGGGCCGATAGCGCCGCAGGAACCCGCGCGCACCCCGGCTGTCTGCGACTTCGATCTCTTCCAAGCTGCCGTCACTCGCCATCTCTACCTGCCGCTTTGCCGTCTGGCGGATCATCCCGGTAGACGAAGCATACGCGGCATTCAAGCTCTGCGAGCTTCTACCGGACGATACCCCACCGCCGTCATTTGCGTCTCACTCGGCTTGAATTGGGGCAGAATTAGCGCCGTCAAACGCAATGAAACATTGCATTTTCGTAAGGTTTGACAATCGAAGAACAAGATCAGCCAAGACCTGCGTTCGTGCGGCACTGTCCGACACAAGCCTCGGAATTTTCAGCTCGCGACCTCGCTCGCCGTATCCGGCTTTTGTGTCACAAGGCGCGCCGCCGCCGCACGCGCCTCGGCCTCGCGCCCGTCGCCGGCGACCTGTACGGTCGGCACCGCGAATTCAATGCCGTTCTCCTTGAAGGCATTGCGGATCATCGCCAGTGCGTTGCGGCGGATGACGAATTGCTCGCCCGGCTTGGTCATCATCGACAGCCGGAGCTCAATAGCGAATTCGCCGAATTGCTCAACGCCCTTCATCTTCAGCGTCTCGATGATATGCGGCCCGAATTCGGGATTCTCGAGCAATTGCTGTCCGATCTGCTTGATTACCTTCTTCGCTTTCACGAGGTCAGTATCGTAGGTCACGTTGAGACTGATCTTGTCGATCGTCCAGTCGCGATTGAGGTTCTTGACCGCGCCGAGTTCGCCGAAGGGCACGGTCGTCAGTGGTCCGCGGTGATGGCGCAGTTTCACCGAGCGCAGGCTGAAGGCCTCGACCACGCCCTTGTGGCTGCCGCTCTCGATATACTCGCCGACGCGAAAGGCATCGTCCCACAGATAGAACATCCCACTGATGACATCCTTGACGATCGCTTGCGCTCCAAAACCCACCGCAACACCGACGACGCCGGCTCCGGCGATCAAGGGCGCGATCTGTATGCTGAGACCGGCGAGCACCATCAAGACGGCGATAACGGCGATAACGACAGCAAGGATGTTACGAAAAATCGGCAGCAGCGTCTGCAACCGCGCGCGCCTCGCCTTTTCCTCATCCGTGGCGCCATCGGCAAGCGGGGAATCGGCAAGCTTGCTGTTGATAAAAGCCTTCACGAGATGCCAGAGCAGATCGGCTGCAAGCAGAATGACGACACCGCCGATGACGCCGCGAGCGATGCGATCCACCATCGTCTCCCCGGCGGCCATCGTATCGGCTCCGACGCCAATCATGCGGCCCAACCAGACAGCTGCCAACGCGATGATGACCGCCCTGACGCCGCGGTCAAGCAACACTGCTGCCATGCTGCGCTTTGCAAGGAAACCCGCTTCAGCCTGATGCAGCGCACGGACAGAAATCGTGGCGATGGCGAGGACTTTCGGCAATATCAGCGCGTAGATGCAGAGCCAAAGCAACCAGGCGAAGCCGGTGACCCACAGCACCCAAAGCAACACGAAATAAAGCGTCAACGCCCAGGATGTCGTAGGACTTCGGCGTGCACCATCTGCCGGTCGCGACCAAACAGCCTCGGTGGCAATCAGAAACAATCCGATACCAAGAACATAGGCAACGAAATAGCGCGATGCACTGGAAAAGCCGAGCGGCGCCAAAACCTGGATGACGGCCCATCCGAAGGCGAAATAGATGACGAAAACTGCCGAGCGCCGGAACCAGAAAAGCGCTTCGGCGCGAGAGACCTCGCGTTCGCCATCGGCCCTTGGAAGCGTCACCAAAGCAACCAGCAGCCGTCCAAGCGAAATAACAAAGCGTGCGGCCACCAGCGCAATCGTCACGGCGATCGCCATCGACTGACTGATCGGGGGCCAGTTCAACAAAAGAAGCGCTATGAGAGTTGCGATCATGAAGACGATAGCAGGGACGAGGCGATAGAACAGATTGACCCCTGCCTGATAAAGCCCCGCCGGTTCCTCGGCATCCACGCGCCGAATGCGCGGGCGCGACGCAAACGCACGGAAAAGCAATTCAGCCAGAGGACCTGCAAGAAAAAGAGCCAGCGCCTGAACCAGAATCCGGCCGACGCCTACGGGCTCCACCTCCCGGTCGACAATATCGGATGCGCTTGAGACCTCGTCCGGCAGGGCCATTGGGGCTTGCGACACCATCTCGACATGACGGCGTACGTGCCCGAGTAAATCCGAAAGCACGGACATCTGCTCTTCAGGCGCGGTGGCGGCTGGAGCAGATGGGGCTTCATTCGTCTTCGCCGACATCCATTTCTGGACTTCGGGGGCCCGCATCAGTTCCATTATCTGGCGCACTTTGTCCGGCGGCGGCCCGCCCGCATCCGCGGCAGGTGCTGGTGTTTGCCCACGCGTCGCGCCGGAAAGGGCCGTCAAAATCACCAAAGAGAGAAGAAGCGCCCAAAGACCGCGCCCCATGAACCTTGAACCCGACATGATGCCGCCCCTCCGGTGTGATTCCGCATCAACCATATCGCGTGCACGGCCATAGTCAAGGGCCCGTGAAAAGCCCGCAACCGGCGAACTTTATGGGGTCAGTCCACCGAGGATGCAGGCTTGTAACGCTTGGGGCTTGGACCTTAGGCTTTCGGCTTTTCCACATGGCCGCCGAAGCCGGCGCGCATGGCGGAAAGCACCTTATTGGCGAATTCGTCATTATCGCGCGAGGAAAAACGGCCATAGAGCGCAGCGCTCAGCACCGGCGTCGGCACGCTTTCGTCGATAGCTGCCATGATCGTCCAGCGGCCTTCGCCGGAGTCCGAAACGCGGCCAGCAAATTTCGTCAGCGCCGGATCGTCATGCAGCGCGTCCGAGGTCAAATCAAGCAGCCACGAGGTGATGACGCTGCCGCGCCGCCATACTTCGGCGACATCCTGCAGGTTGAAATCGTAGCGGTAGTGTTCCGGGTGGGAGAGAGGCGCGGTTTCGGCGTCCGATTCTTGCGCCGCCGCACCGATATTCGCCCGCTTAAGGATGTTCAGCCCCTCTGCATAAGCGGCCATCAGGCCGTATTCGATGCCGTTGTGAACCATCTTGACGAAATGGCCCGCGCCGTGAGCACCGCAATGCAAATAGCCCTGCTCCGCCGTGCTGTTCGGGTCAGGCTCGCGGTTTGCCGACGGCGGCGTCGTGCCGGCGCCAGGGGCAAGCGAGGCGAAGATCGGCGAAAGGCTCTGCACGATGCCCTTTTCGCCGCCGATCATCAGGCAATAGCCGCGCTCTAGACCGAAGACGCCGCCGCTGGTACCCACATCCACATAGTGGATGCCCTTGGTGATCAGCTCGGCGCCGCGGCGGATATCGTCGTGATAATAGGAATTGCCGCCATCGATGATGATATCGTCGTCGTGCAGCAGCGGCACGAGCTGGGCGATCACCTTGTCGGTGATGGCCGCCGGCAGCATCAGCCAGACCGCGCGCGGACGGGAAAGCTTCGAGACGAACTCCTCGAGAGAGGCGCTGCCGACTGCGCCTTTTGCGACGAGATCGGCGACGCTCTCCGGCTTCGTGTCATAGACGACGCATTCATGGCCGTCGCGCATCAAGCGCTGGACCATATAATTGCCCATACGGCCCAAACCCACCATGCCAAGCTGCATCTGAAATCTCCTGGAACGTAATCAATACAATAATTCCGGAAACTAGCACCCACAGTGCAGCAGGCAAGCGAAGTCTCTATCACATTAAGGCGAAGGCGCTCCCGTGATGGCTTGTATTGTCATTTGAGCGCCTCGTAGTCTGGAGCCTCCGCAGGCTCGCCGCGCATCTCGCTGAGGAACATGCCCTCCCGAAGATTGATGCCATGTTCGACGAAGGCCTTCATGCAGCAGAGCATGTTGGCCCAGCCCTCGCAGTTGAGATAGGTGCCGCGCCGGCCGGCCTCGTTTTCCTGCCAGCCATTCTCTGAGATCGTCACCATCGTTCCGCCGTCCTCCAGCGGATCGAATTTCATCTCGACCGTCGTTTTGTAGCGAACCTTGTTCTCGTCCGTGCCACCATCCCAGCGCAGCAAGATCAGGCGCTCTGGAACGAGATCGACCACTTCGACCGGCGAATCCTTCCACCAGGTTACCGTCGTACCCTTGACGAGCGGTGCGCTCGCCCCGCCGATGGTCGTGAAATAACTCGAGAGCTTCTTCGGATTGACCACCGCATCGAAAACTTCTGCGACCGGACGTCCGATCCGTCCGCCGACACGAATACTGAGGGACATTGCACTTCCTCCTCTTTTCGATTGTGATAAGCGCCATTATGTTATAAAAATATAACATGTCAAGCGAATCGGTCGACGACCCTGTTTTCAAGGCACTGGCCCACTTTCGGCGCCGTGAAATTCTCGACATTCTGAAAGACGGTCCGCGCACCACCGGCATGCTCTGCGAAACCTTCGCAGACATGGATCGCTGCACAGTCATGCAGCATCTGAAGGTTCTCGAAGAAGCCGACCTCGTTGTCCCGAAGAAGGAGGGCCGCGAGCGCTGGAACCACCTCAACAGCCTGCCGATCAAGCATATCTACGACCGCTGGATCAGTACTTATGCGGGGCATGCGCTATCGATACTCGACAGGCTGAAGAGCGACCTGGAGGGATAAATTCAGAACAAAACGGGCGCCGAAGCGCCCGTTTTGTTAAGGACCAGTTCAAGCCGCCTTGCGCAAAGCCGCAGCAAGCGGTGCAGAGCGGCGGGTGAACGGGCCCCGTGGGGGGGGAGAGGAAAAAGGCGGAACCACTAGGGTCGGGGAGGCTCCAGGGCGGGGG
>NZ_JABEPH010000700.1:0-867 GCF_013004495.1 Rhizobium sp. SEMIA 4085 | reverse complement strand
TTTCCTCCCGGCTCCGTCCGGGGTGGAGCACTGTCGTGCGTTTATCATGGCTGGAGCTACAGCCGGATCGGAACCTGCCTGCGCATCCCGGCCCATCCAGGCCTCACGCCGCCCGAAACGATCCGCTTGGAGACGCAACAGGTCGAGGAGTCTGATGGTGTCATCTGGGTTGCCGCAGAGCAACTTATGGCTGGGCCTCCGCGGCTTGAAGGCCTTGTTCCATTGCGCTCCTTGGTGGCAGATGCCAGTACTGAGGCGGTCGAGGCTGCTGCGAACGCAAAGGCAGGCCCGGAAGGCCTTGTCTGGCATGCGCAGAATAGCCAGACGATCCGGCTGTTGCTCGTTCCGCAAGACAACGGCCAGACATTGATTCATGTCCTGCTGGACGATGATAGCTGCCTGGCCGCGCGCATTGCCGCCTCACGGGCATGCGAAACTTTGCGGCGGATGGCCGAGGAGCTTCAGACGAAAGGCAAAGCGTCATGAAGCAAAACGCGATGATCGACGATTGGTATCCCGTCGGTCTCTTCAGTCAGCTCGACATCGACGGGCGCAAGACCGCCCTGATGGGAGAGCCTATCGAATTGGCGCTTGACACCCACGGAAACATCAACGTGAAATCCAGCGACGGGCGCTTTCTCCCCGTTTGCCTGCGCTACGGCCACATCTGGTCCTCTCTCGGCAAACCTCGAAAGGATCTTTTTCCGATTCCCGAGGCCGATCAGCCCGGCCGCCGGTTTGTCGATGTGGGTGTCGCTCGCGTGCGCTGCTCGCCGCTGCGCGCAGTGGAGAACTTTCTCGACATAGCGCACTTTCCCTTTGTGCACACCGACATCCTGGGCGCGGAGCCACACACCGAGGTTCAGG
>NZ_JABEPH010000072.1:0-19570 GCF_013004495.1 Rhizobium sp. SEMIA 4085 | reverse complement strand
CGGCGATATGCGCGGCGGCGCCAACGGTGCACGCATCCGCCTGGCCCCGCAAAAGGATTGGGCCGCCAACCAGCCGGCGCAGCTGGCCAAGGTGCTCAAGACCCTGGAAGGCATCCAGTCCGCCTTCAACCAGGGAGGCAAGAAGGTCTCGCTGGCCGACCTGATCGTGCTGGCCGGCAGCGCCGCAGTCGAGAAGGCTGCCCAGGATGCAGGCGTGGCCGTGGCCGTGCCGTTCCGCGCTGGCCGTGTGGACGCCTCGCAAGAGCAGACCGATGCAGCGTCCTTCGCACCGCTGGAGCCCATCGTCGATGGCTTCCGCAACTTCCAGAAGCAGCGCTATGCCGTGCGTGGCGAAGACATGCTGATCGACAAGGCGCAACTGCTGACGCTGACCGCGCCGGAAATGACGGTTCTCGTCGGCGGCTTGCGCGTGTTGAACGCCAATGCGGGACAGTCCCAGAACGGCGTCTTCACCAAGCGCCCTGAAGCCCTCACCAACGACTTCTTCATCAACCTGCTCGACATGGGCCCGGTTTGGAAGGCGGCTCCAGGATCAAAGTATGTGTTCGAGGGGCGCGAGCGCAATACGGATGAGCTGAAGTGGACAGGCACCCGTATCGACCTTGTCTTCGGCTCGAATTCTCAGCTTAGGGCGCTTGCCGAGGTTTACGGTCAGAGCGACACGCATGAGAAGTTCGTGCACGATTTCGTGGCAGCCTGGACGAAGGTCATGAACGCCGATCGCTTCGATCTCGTCGCTTAAGATGAAATGCGCTCGGGCGTAGCTGAAGTCCAGCCGCGCCCGAGCGCTAAGCAGGGGCAAATTGCCTCCGGGCAAATCTGCACGCCGGCGTGCAAAACAAATCGGTACCTCGTGCACGCCTTTGCTGTCGCAGTCGGGCGTTATTGCCGCATGAACGCCTGCATCTCCTGTTGTCGGTATGCAGTGTTTCGAGCGACATTTCCTTTCTCCTCTGCAGGCAGCTGCAATGGTTGCCCGGTGACAGAGCTTAGGACGATGGCGGAGTGAAACTAGATATTCGTCAAACTGCACGGCCGAGTTTAAACTCCGGTCGGATCTTGTAGATTAAGAGCTATTCGTTCCTGCCTCCCAAGGAGGCTCTTGTCATGCCGAAACGTAGCGCAGGCCTTTTGATATACCGGCAGACCGCCGGATATCTCGAAGTGTTTCTGGTCCATCCCGGTGGCCCGTTCTGGGCGCAGAAGGACGAAGGCGCCTGGTCGATCCCGAAGGGCCTTATGGAGCAAGGTGAGGATGCGCTGGAAGCGGCGAAACGGGAGGTGCTCGAGGAGGTGGGGTCCAAACTCGAAGGCAACTTCACCTGGCTCGGCGAATACCGGCAACCTGGAGGTAAAGTCGTGCTGGTATGGTCAATAGAGGCCGATATCGACGCCGAAGCAATTGTCAGCAACACGTTCCAGATCGAATGGCCCCCGAGATCAGGGAAAATGAGGGCGTTTCCAGAGGTTGATCGAGCCGGATGGTTCCGTCTTGACGAAGCCGAACACAAGATATTGAAAGGTCAGCAACCGGTGCTTTTCGCTTTTGCAGCAGGCCGGCAACCCTAGCGGGGCGCCTTTCTAACGGCTCGAGCCAACAGCAACGAGGCGATCATTGCGTGTGATCATTTGGCGAACCGCAAAACCGGACCCTTCACCCGCACTTCGCCAGCATTTCAGACAGCTTCCTTCACTTTTATTGCGTCCGGATTGTAGACCTGCCCGAAACGGTTGTTCAGCAGAGTTGTAAGATCGACTTCCTCTTGGCGGACGAAGCCCTTGCCGGGCAACTTTCCATTCGACAAGAGGTCGAGAACGGTGGCAATGCCAGCTGCGGTGGTGATCTGGATGGCACTCATCTTCTTGCCTCCAACAGTCCCAGCATAGACCTTGTTGGCATAAGTCTCCTGCATGTAGCGGCCTTCGCGCCAGCCGCAGACAGTGACGAAAATGACCACGACGTCTTGCATAGTGGCCGGTAGGGCGTTCTCAAACAGATCCTTCAGCACGTCGCGCCGGTTCTTTAGATTGAGGTCGTTGAGCAACGCCTTGATGCTCGCCTGATGCCCGGGATATCGAATCGTGCGGTAATTCATAGTGCGCACCTTGCCTTCCAGCGTCTTGGCGAGGGTTCCCAAGCCTCCGGAGGTGTTGAAGGCTTCATAGGTTACACCGTCGAGCGAAAACTCCTCCCGCTCCTCCAGGGCCGGCACGGTCACCAGCTTTCCTTCGACGATTGCCTCGCAAGGCTCGATATATTCATTGATCAGCCCATCCGTGCTCCAAGTCAGATTGTAGTTCAGCGCGTTGGAAGGATACTGCGGAAGGGCACCCACCCGCATGCGAACACTGTCCAGACTGTCGAAGCGCCTTGCCAGATCGTTGGCGACGATGGAGATGAAGCCGGGCGCCAATCCGCATTGTGGGATGAATGCCGTCCGTGCGCCCTTGGCCAACGCCTCCACCTTTTTAGTCGTTGCCACGTCCTCCGTCAGGTCGAGATAATGCACGCCGGCTTCGAGGGCAGCCTCAGCCACCAGTTCCGTAAGATCAAAAGGTGCAGCGGAAAGAACGGCGAATTTTCCCGTAAGAACGGTGACAAGACTTGCGCGGTCCGAAACGTCGAGGACGACCGTGCAGATCCCGAGGCGACGATCGATATTCGAAAACTGCGTCTCGTCACGGTCAGCCACGGTCACGCGGTAATCGCCTGTCGCTGCAAGCATTGCGGCGACCGCGCCACCTATCTTGCCTGCCCCAATGATCACGATTTCCTTCATAGACGTTCCCCCTAGTCGTTTGCCTTGAACGTAGATGATGTCAATGCAAGGGCGAATCATAGCTATGAAACGAGCATTTGGTTGTATACTATTGAGCAAAACGACGGATCGGCTGAGCAAAACGTAGGGTGAGACGATGCAAATCACGGGGAAAGATCGCGACCTGCTGGCGTTGCTTGCGGAGAATGCCCGCCTGCCGGTGGCGACGCTTGCCAAGCGGCTGTCGCTGTCTCGGACGACGGTCCAAGCACGGCTTGAGCGATTGGAGCGGGAAGGTGTAATCGCGGGCTATGGAGTGAGGTTGTCGGAGCGCTACACGGCCGGTCTGGTGCGGGCGCATGTCCTGATTACCATCGCTCCTAAAGCGCTTTCGCAGGTCACCTCGTCACTTGATCAGATCCAGGAGTTGACGGCGCTTCATTCAGTAAGTGGTTCGTTTGACCTGATCGCAATCATTACAGCGCCATCGATCGCCGAACTCGATCAGTTGATCGACCAGATCGGAACAATTGACGGCGTTGAGCGTACCCTCTCCTCCATTATTCTCTCGACTCGCATCGCACGATGAAAATGCCGGAGCGTCACCTTTATTCGCCAGTGCCCGGAAGATATCGAAAGTAGGGACGTCTTCGCCGCAGTGCTCAAAAGATCTTTCCCGGGCCGATCTCCACGAGGAGGTCGGCTCGCCATTGGTTGTTAGGCGCCTAGGCCGGATGGGAGTGGATCGGCGCCGCCGTAGTGGCAATTTCTGCATCGGCGTGATGACAGGCGGTCAGGAGACCAGGGGCGGCGGTTCGCGCGGTCAAGGCGGGCTCCTGTTCTTCGCAAATCGACGTCGCCTTCCAGCAACGCGTTCGGAAACGACATCCGCTTGGCGGATTTGCCGGGCTCGGCAGATCTCCCTGCAGGACGATGCGCTTGCGGTGCCCGCGAAGCCTTGGATCCGGTGTCGGGACGGCCGACATCAGGGCCTGCGTATAAGGATGAGCCGCCGCGCTGAAGATTAATTGCTTCGGCCCCGTTTCGATGATCTTGCCGAGATACATCACCATCACACGGTCTGCGATATGCCGCACAACGGCGAGATCATGCGCGACGAAAAGCATCGCCAGATTGCGCTCGCGCCTCAGCCTTACCAGCAGGTTGACCACTTGCGCCTGGATCGACACGTCGAGGGCCGAGACAGGCTCGTCGCAGACAAGGAGAGCAGGATTGAGCGCGAGAGCGCGCGCTATTCCAAGGCGCTGCCGCTGACCGCCTGAAAATTCCGAAGGATACCGGGTCGCATGTTCGGCGCGTAGCCCCACGGATTCGAGTAATTTGACGGTCTCTTCACGCCAGCTGCTCTTGGGTAGGATACCCGGATGCAGCACCCAGGGTTCGGAAATCAGCCGATCGACACGCATACGGGGATTGAGCGACTGGTAGGGGTCCTGGAAAACGACCTGCATCTTGCGGCGCAATTGATGCAGCTGCCGGCCGCTGGCCGTCGTAATGTCCACGCCGTCGAGCAAGGCGCTGCCGCTGGTCGCAGGCCCGAGTTTCAAGAGCGTCCGCACCAGCGAGGTCTTGCCGCAACCGCTTTCGCCGACAAGGCCCAGCGTCTCCCCGCTGGCAATCTCGAAGCTGACATCGTCGACGGCACGCACAGATGCGGAGGTACTGCCGAAGTGCCGGGAGAGGTTTTGGACTTTCAGAAGGGGTTCTATCATGCTGGCGATACCGGGAAGTGGCAGGCGGCTTTACGGCCCGGTCCTACGGTTTCAAGTTCAGGCACGACCTCGGCACAGAGCTCTTCGGCGCGCGGACAACGGGTTCTGAATGCGCAGCCGGAAGGGAGGGAGACAGGATTCGGAGCGGAGCCGGGAATCGGTACCAGTTCGCGCTCATCTGTGTCCATGCGCGGCTGCGAGGCAAGCAATCCGACGGTGTAAGGATGCCGGGCGTCCGCGAACAGTTCGAAGACGCCCGCGGTTTCAACGATACGTCCAGCATACATGACGGCGACGCGATCCGCGAGTTCGGCCACCACGCCCAGATCGTGGGTGATGAAGATCATGCCAGCATCGCTGCGCTTGCGAATATTAGCAAGAAGATCGACCACCTGCGCCTGGATGGTGACGTCGAGCGCCGTCGTCGGCTCGTCTGCGATGATGACGTCCGGTTCTAGTGCCACGGCCATGGCGATCATGATGCGCTGGCGCATACCACCTGAAAACTCATGCGGATATTGCCGGGCACGACGTTGGGGGTCAGGAATGCCTATGGCCGTTAGGAGGTCGATCACAGCCTTTTCGACACCGCCTTCCGGATTGCGCCCGTGGATGCGGAACATTTCGGCGATCTGCCATCCCACGGGGTAGACCGGATTGAGCGCCGCAAGCGCATCCTGAAAGATCAGGCCAATCCGAGCGCCGCAAAGATCGCGTCGGTCGTTCCGCGAAAGCTGCAGGAGCTCGGCACCATCGAAGCGGATCGATCCGTCATTGATTGCGCCCGGAGGATTGGGAACGAGATCCATGATCGCCGATGCCGTCACCGACTTGCCGGAGCCGCTTTCGCCGACAAGCGCCAGGACCTCCCCACGCTCGAGCGAGAAGGAGACACCGTTGAGTGCAAGGATGCGCCCGGCTGCGGTATCGAAGCTGACCTGCAGGTCGTCGACCTCGAGAAGAGCCATCAACGCCTCCGGCTCACAAGGCGCCACTGTTGCGTCGGGTCGTTGACGATCCGGAACCAGTTGGCGAGGAGATTGAAGGACATGGTCGTGAGCATCACAGCCAGGCCAGGGAAAAAGCCGAGCCACCAGGCGGAAGACAGATACCCCTGGCCCTGCGCTACCATCAGGCCCCAACTGACCGCAGGCGGCTGGATGCCGAGGCCGAGATAGCTCAGCCCGGATTCGAAAAGCATGACCATGGCGAGATTGACCGAGGCGAGCGTCAACATCGTGGGAGCGACGCTCGGGAGGATGTGGTTGCGCAATATCCAGACAGGCCCGCCGCCGAAAACGCGCGCAGCATCAACGAAAAGCCTCTCCCGGACTTCCAGGGTCTCGGCTCTTGCGACGCGGATATAGGCAGGCATGCGAGTGACGGCGAGCACGATCACCAGGTTGCTGACGCTCGGGCCGAACAAATAGAGGCCGAAAAGCGCCACCAGCAGCGTCGGGAAACCCAGGATGATGTCGCAGACCCGCATGATGACGTTGCCGCCGATGCCGCCGAAGTAACCGGCAATCACGCCGAGCAGCGTTCCCCCGATCAAGCTTGTCAAGACGGTCACGAGGGCGATGCCGATCGTCGTCGAAGCCGCTTGGATGAGACGGACGAGGAGCGGGCGCCCGAGCGCATCGGCGCCCAGCCACAATGTCCAGGACTGGCCGAAGTCGAAGGGCGGCAGGTTGCGCGCCTTAAGTGAAATGCGGCTGTCGCCCAGAAGCGACAAGGCATCTGTAAGAATGGCAAGAACCGCGATCAGCAGCCAGATCATCGCCGCGACCGCCATCGGGTCACCCGCGAGCGCGCGCATCAGCCACAGGACGCGGCGGCTTCGGCGCTCGCGGGTCGACGGGAGGAAGTCGGCGGTCGTGTTGGTCATTCGACCCTCACGCGCGGATCGATCGAAGCATAGAGCATATCGACCAGGATATTGATGAAGAAGATAACGACGGCGACCGCAAAGATCGATGCCTGGACGATCGCGAAGTCGCGCTTCAAGATGCCGTCGATCAGCAGCTTGCCTATGCCAGGAAATCCGAAAACCACCTCGACGACGCCACCGCCGCCGGCGAATTGGGCGGCGAGGTCACCGGTGACGGTGACTGCGGGCAGGAGGGCATTGCGCAGGGCATGTACGAAGGTGACCCGGCCGCCGCGCGCGCCCTTAGCCCGCGCAGTCCGGACAAATGTTGCATTCAGGGCTTCGATCATCGAGCCGCGGACGATTTGCACCAACGTCCCGAACGGCCTTGCAAAAAGACAGGCAGCCGGCAGGATCCAATAGATTGGACCGCCGAAACCTGATGTCGGCAGAAGGCGGAAGGTGACAGCAAACAGCAGGACGCCCATCAGGCCGAGCCAGAAATCCGGCACGCTGGCCGCTGCCTGCGACAGCAAGTTGATGCCCCGGTCGAGCCAGCCACCCGCGTTCACGGCGGCAATCGACCCGGTGATGACGGCCGCGATGAAGGCCAAGGTTAAAGCGATGGCGCCGAGCGCCAGCGTGTTCGGCAGGGCCTCCAGTACAACGTCCATGGCGGGGCGGTTGTGCCAAAGCGACATCCCGAAATCGAGGCTAAGCATGTCCCCAGCCCAATCGAAGAATTGCGCCAGGAGGGAGCAATCGACGCCAAGACGGAAGCGCATGGCCTCGCGCGCCGCATCCGAGGCATCGACGGGCAGGTAAAGATTGACGGGATCGCCCGTCAACCGCACGAGGAAGAAGGCAGATGTCATCAGTGCTGCAAGCGCGAGTGTCGCAAAGGCGGCACGTTTCAGGAAATAGGTGAAGAACATCCACTCTCCTCAAGCGACATTCAGGCAACCGGCCTGCGCGATCAGCGGTAGCTGATCGATTTCAGCTTGATCTCGTTGCCAGCCTGCACATCAGGCGTATAGTTCACGTTCTTGGCGACGCGGGCGATCGAGACCATGTGGAAGAGCGGTGCGATATTGACCGCATCGACGGCAATGTACTTGAACGCCTCCTGGAACAGTGTTCTGCGTTCGTCGCCGGTTGCCCTCGACGCGTCGGTGATCAGCTTGTCGAGCTTGGGGTCCGCTATGGTAGACTGGTTGCCGTCGGTGGTAAAACGGTTCGGCAGCGTGAACACGGCGTCGCCTTCGGTGTTGTCGATCTGTGTCTGCAGGATCGATGGCTGACGCTCCTTGTCCCAAGGCTTCAGCAGCCTCTTCAGCCACGGACTTGTTTCCAGCATTTCGAGCCGCGCGTTGAAACCGGCATCCGCGAGCATCGCCTGAATGGCTTCCAGGCTTTCGGATGAATTAGGATAGATCCCGATGCGGCCGTAGATGACGATCTCCTTGTCGACCGGCACGCCATCGGCCTTGGCCGCGGCAAGCAGGGACCTCGCCTTTTCGGGATTGTACTTCCAGACGGGAAGGTCGGGATTGAAGCCGAAGACGGACGGCGACACGACCTGCATCGCCTTCTGAGCACCTTCGTGGAATATGGTGCCGACAAGGCCATCCCGGTCGATCGCAAGATTAAGTGCTTCGCGCACGCGCATGTCGTTGAGGGGCGGAACTTGTGCGTCGATCCTTAACAACGACGTTTCGGCGTTAGGGAAAGCATGGTCCTGTTCCGTGATACCGTCCTGGGGCGCTATTTCATAGGCGATCTGTGCTTCGGCGGTGTCGACCATGGCCGCGCGAACGGCGGACTCGGCGCGCCAGATGATTGTCGCGTTTTTGATCGCCGGCTTCTCTCCCCAATAGCCGTCAAATGCCGCAAGGCTGATCGATTGACCGGGCGTCCATGCGGCGAGCCTGTAAGGTCCCGTTCCGGCAGGGGACCGCGTCTTGCCGTCGTTCGGCGTCGCCGGCGAACCGATGTCCACGGCGGACATCTTGTTCGGCAGGATCGGCTCGACGATATCCGTTTTGACGAGGAGGGTCGTCGAGGTCAGAGCTTGTGCGTCGAACTTGACGCCTTTCAGTGTGGCAAGTCCGCTTTCGCAAGCCAGAGCCGGATCCTGTGCTCGCTTGAGAGCCGCAACGACTGCGTTGGCATCGAATGGCTTGCCGTCGTGGAAGGTTACGCCTTCGCGCAGCGTGAACTCCCAGGTCAGGTTGTCCAACTGACGCCAGCTAGTGGCAAGACTCGGGACGACTGACCCATCGACAGGGTTCAGATTGACGAGCGCTTCCGTGATGTTGTTGTGCAGAATGCGGGAATTGCCCGAAAGGTCGGTGTCACATGGATCGAGCGACTTCGGCTCGTCGGTCACCACCACCGTCAGCGCGTCCGAGGCCGCGCAGACGGGAATCGCGGTGCCTGAAGCCAGCAAAAGCGCCAGGCCGACACTCAACGCATTATTAATTCTCATCACCTTCTTCATTGAAATCCCTCCTCCAAATCGAAAACGAGCACCATCCCCTCCGTCACGGTACCGTCGGCGTGACAACCATCCGGTTATGACCCTTTAAGCTGGCATTCAAATGGCTTTACTTCATTCTGTAAGCGCGTAGTGTCAAATGTGACACTTGTGGCACCGAGCATGCTCGCCTGCTCCAATGAAGTCAAGATTATTAATTCATATGTGGAATTAGAAGTTCATGAATGAACCAAAGCATGGATCGCCAGTTGTTGAAAAGACCGCACACCTGCTTGAGGCGATCGCCGATGCGAAGACTGGGATTTCCCTTGGCGCACTGGTTGATCAGCTTGGAGTGCCTCGTTCCACTGTCTATCGCATCCTCAATTCGCTGACCGCGCATGGACTTGTGGCGCGGGTGAATGGCGGAGCTTCCTACGAGCTGGGGCCCAAGTTCGTCGAACTTGCGCGGCGAATCTCACCCGGTGCCGACAGGGCGACGGTGATCGAGGCGGCAAGGCCGATCTTGACGGCTGCGGCTGACCGGATATTGGAATCGTTCAGGCTCGCCGCCCCCGAGGGCAATGAAATGATGACGATATTTGCGGCCTCCAGTCCTGGCGACTATGCGCTTTTCATCAAAATCGGCGGTCGCTCGCGCAAGCACGTCGGCGCGGCCGGCAAGCTCGCTCTGGCCTATTCGGACTACGGCGAGATCGAGGCTTATTGCGGCACCGGACTGGAGGCGAAGACACCGTACACGATCACCGATCCAGACGCGTTGAAAGAGGCGCTCGTCGAAATTCGTCGCAACGGATGGGCCGAGGACAATCAGGAATCCAACCTTGGCCTCCGAGCCTTTGCCGCGCCCGTCTTCGATTCCGCAGGTCGGCTCGTGGCGACGGTCAGCGTTCCGTTCATTGGTGAAGCTACGCCAGACAGAGCGCGGGCGATCAAGCGAGAGGTTTTGGAGGGTGCCGCCATGTTGACGAAGGCGATCAACGGCAATTCTCCAGCCTTCCAAATAAGAAGTACATAATTCCATATTGAACTATTTCTTCGTTGTGTTAGACCTCGCTGCGGACAACGGAGGATGACATGACGGATCTGGATCCATCAGTTTACGCGAAACTTTTGCTGACGAATTCCGCGAGTCTCAGCACCCTGTTGCTAAAGCGCGGCCTCAGGAACACCGCGGTTCGCGGCGTGCGTCCGCTCGCGAGCACCGACAAACCGATGATTGGCCCAGCAGTCACCGTCCGCTACATTCCCGCCCGGGAAGATATTGACGGCTCGACTTACAGCTCCGATCCGTCCAATCAGCAGCGCAAGGCGATCGATACGATACCCGTAGGCCATGTTCTCGTCTTCGATTGCCGCTCCTTGGCTGAGGTCGCCGGCATCGGCGCCATGCTTGCCCGTCGCCTCGTCTATCGCGGCGCCGCCGGCCTCGTGCTCGACGGCGGCGTCCGCGATACGGCCGATATCACTCAGCTTGGACTTCCGACGTACTGCATGGGACCGGCAGCGCCTGCAAACCTGGTTGCCCACCACGCATCGGACATGAATCAGCCAATCGCCTGCGGCGGGGTGGCGATTTACCCGGATGACATCATCTTTGGCGACAGCGAAGCCGTCATCGTTATTCCGCGGCAATATGTAAATGAAATTGCCGAAGAAGCTGTCGCGATGGAGGAGCAGGAAGAGTTCCTCAAGCTGGAAATCGAGTCAGGCAAATCTACCTTGGGCGTCTACCCGCCAAACCAGGAAACCCTGGAACGCTTTGAGGCCTGGCGCCAAACGCGTCAAGTGACGGTATGACACCTTTGCTTCGAAGCTCTACCCAAGGCTATCCATCGGCTTCGCAGCGACTTGAACCACAGCTCCCCCGGCCAGGTCCCGCCAGGTCTGCGTAATCGCGAGTGTTTGGGGAACTCGTGACATTTCCTGGGTCGAACGGCTCATGTTGTTTAGTTAATACGAAATTATCAATCTAGTGCGACATTTTAGGTCAACCGGCGAGCCGGCGTCGTAGGTGACTTCAATGGGAGATCCGCATGAAACGTCCGAGCATCAAGCAAGCCCTGATTCTAAAGCTGTCGATCATCAGTATATTCATGGTTGGTCTGTCCTATGTGTCGCTAAGCACGATTTCGACACTCAGTGCCAATACTGAACAGATTGGGACCTTCTGGATGCAGCGGCTCGTGATGGCTCGCGAGATCAAGGGCAGCTTCCTCGATCTGAAACTTGCTTATACCCATTACCTTCTCGACGACACGCCAGAGGAGCAGAACACCGGAAAGCAGAAGATCGACGCTGCTGCCAGGGCTGCCGAGAACGTCGTTTCCGAATATGAAAACAGCGTCCGCACTGAGCGTGGGCGCGAACTGATCAATCGGATCAAGCCGGAACTGAACAAATATCGCGGGTCGGCGGAGCAAATGATCGCGCTGCAAAATAGCGGCAAGACATCCGACGCGGTTCGCTTCTTCAAGGAAAATATGGAGCCGCAAGCCGAGCTGGTAAACAACGCAGTGGCGGATCTGGTTGCTTTTATTCTCAGCCAGGCCGAAGGCTTTGTGGCCGCGAGCGGTGCTTCCGCGAAGTCCGCTTTCATGCTGACGGCAGCGATCGCAGGGTTGGCCGTGCTCGTTGCCGTGGCTGGCATTGTGTTTGCGATTTCGGGTATTGCCAATCCGATCCGACGCATCGCATCCGCCATGAAGCGGTTGTCGGATGGGGACCTCGATAGCGATATTCCCTATGCGGGTCGTGGCGATGAA
Organism: Rhizobium sp. SEMIA 4085; assembly: GCF_013004495.1. Lineage (NCBI taxonomy): Bacteria > Pseudomonadati > Pseudomonadota > Alphaproteobacteria > Hyphomicrobiales > Rhizobiaceae > Rhizobium > Rhizobium sp. SEMIA 4085. The sequence goes on along the minus strand of NZ_JABEPH010000072.1, from coordinate 7,925 downwards.
GTGGGCGAAATGGCCGGTGGCGTTGAAGTCTTCCGTCAGAATGCCCTCAATGTCGTCAGGCTCGAGAAAGAAGCTGCTGCATCCCGCACCGAGAGCGAGACGGCCCGCGCCTCAGCCCAGCAGCGCGCCGAACGCGAGGCCGAACAGCTGCGCTTCGCGACCACGACATTGGGCGAAGGTCTCCGGCGGCTTGCGGCAGGCGATATATCGTTTCAGCTTTCGGAGCAGTTTGGAGCGGAATACGAGGCGTTGCGCGAAGACTTCAATGCTTCGCTCCGGCAATTGGGCGCGACGATCGGCGCAGTGCTCCAAACGGTACACAGCATAGACAGTGGCACCGGCGAAATCGCATCCGGCGCCCAGGACCTGTCCAAGCGCACCGAACAACAGGCAGCCTCTCTCGAGGAAACGGCCGCCGCCTTGGACGAGATCACGTCGAATGTGGCGATGTCGACGAAACGCACGGACGAGGCACGCAATGTGTCTCTAGAAGCCAATATCAGCGCCCAGCGGTCTGCGACGGTCGTATCAGAAGCGGAGCAAGCTATGCGACGCATCGAGGACAGTTCGCAGCAGATCTCGAACATCATTGGCGTAATTGATGAAATTGCCTTTCAGACGAATCTTTTGGCGCTCAATGCCGGTGTCGAGGCTGCCCGTGCTGGTGAGGCGGGCAAAGGTTTCGCAGTGGTCGCACAGGAGGTCCGCGAGCTTGCCCAACGTGCCGCGCAAGCGGCCAAGGAAATCAAGGGGCTCATTCAAAAGTCGTCAACTGAAGTCGAAAATGGCGTGAAACTCGTCCTCGAAACCGGAAGGTCGCTCAAGTCGATCGGTGAGTACGTTGCACAGATCAATCGGGCCATGGATGCGATTGCCACCTCGGCGCGCGAGCAGTCGACCGGACTTGCTGAAATCAATACGGCCGTCAATCAGATGGACCAGGCCACCCAGCAAAATGCGGCGATGGTCGAGCAGTCAACGGCTGCCGCCGCTTCGTTGTCCTCCGAGGCGGGTCGCCTGCGGGATCTGGTCAATCAGTTTCAATTGGACAGCGACAAGAACGTGTTGCAGATGCAACGGAACGTGCAACCCTTCGAAAGCAACAGACCAACGGAAGTCGTTCCGCGCCGCGTGATCCGCAGATGAACCGCTACATCAGATAAAATACCTCGAAGTCCCGTCGTGACGATCGCCGGGCCACTGCAGATCTCAACAATAAGGTTTGCGGATCTTCGGTGCGCACCCCCGAAACGCGGGCAAAGTGCAACCGCCCCCAGAGGCATCTACGACAGTTTGCCCTAAGACATGGGTCGCTACCTCATGCCGAACAGGTCGTCGATGCTTTGCAATTCATCGATTGGTGACGCGTTACTTCGGACGGCTGATGGTCAGTTTACGCGCCGGCCGGGGGATGTGCTGAAAAGATGGATTGCCGCGGGATTGCCGCGCAGGTGAATTCCAACCCGGATGCCGGTGTCTCGCGGCAGTTCTACCGCAAGCATTCGAGCGTCGTCGATTTCAACGTATGCGTAAGCTGTGTTGCCGAGCCACGCGGCGACTGCGATTGCACCGCAAAACCATGCGTCGTTATGTGAACAGTCGACCAGATCTTCCGGACGAATCTCGAAGGTCACGGACGTGGCAACGCTGCGGTCGCCGGCAACTGCCGTCACAATCGATCGAGCGCCCTACGGGCGCTGACAAATGCACATCGTCCAGCCTGCTCGTACAAAGTTATATTGACTTATAAGTAGTTATAAGACATTTACCTTATAACCCCCTAAAGTGGATATAGCGATGGATGAAATTCGCAACCCGTTCGCACCTGGTGCTGGATCGCAACCGCCTGAACTCGCGGGCCGTGATAAAATTCTGGAAGATGCGCGAATTGCCCTCCAGCGAGCTCTTCGCGGCAAGCCTACCCAATCCCAGATATTGCTTGGTCTTCGTGGCGTCGGCAAGACAGTCTTGCTGAACCAGATTGAGCAAATTGCCGAAGAACATGGGCACCTGACATCCATGGTGGAAGCACCCGAAGGAGTTCCTCTTCCAACTCTTCTCTATCCGCGCATCCATCAGATCATTCGCAAGCTAAGCGTTATCGAGCAAGCAAAAGCTACTGCCTTCAGTGCAATGCGCGCACTTCGCAGCTTTGCCTCAATATTTAAAGTTGAAACGGGCGACTTCGCACTATCGGTTGACCCGGAAACCGGGACTGCCGATAGCGGAGACATCGAATACGATCTCGCGGAACTTTTCGTTCGAGTAGGAGTAGCGGCAAAAGCTGCAGAGCGCGGTTGGACGCTGCTGATCGATGAAATCCAGTACCTTGGAGAGAAGGATTATGCTGCACTAATTGTCGCGATTCATCGTATGAATCAAAAAGGGCTACCGGTCCTGTTCTTCGGCGCTGGCTTGCCTCAAGTGGCGGCGCTTTCTGGTAATGCAAAGTCTTATGCAGAGCGGTTATTCACTTATCCTTCGGTCGGTGCTCTTGACCAAAAGTCGGCGGAGCTTGCCATTAGAAATCCGATCGAGGAAGAGGGTGAGCAGATCGAAGTTGACGCATTACATGCTATTGTCGAGAAGACGCGAGGTTACCCATATTTCCTTCAAGAGTGGGGCTATCAAGCATGGAATACAGCCGACCATTCGCCGATAGATGCCGCAGATGTCGATCAGTCTTCGCACAAAGCATTACGAAGACTAGACGATGGATTTTTTAGAGTACGTTTTGACCGCCTGACGCCACGCGAACGTGAGTACGTTTGCGCTATGGCTAAGTTGGGCAGCGGGCCGTACAAGTCAGGTGAGGTTGCCGAAATGATGAAAGAGCCGCCTAACAAGCTTGGGCCAATGCGGGCGAGCATCATCAAAAAAGGCATGATCTACAGCCCGTCATATGGAGACATTGATTTCACGGTGCCATTGTTTGGAGACTACCTGATGCGCAATTGGATAGAGGCCAATGTGCAGTAAACTCTAGCGCCACGGCCTGGGCCAATGGCGATCGTAGAAATGCAAAGCGGAGCAAGTCCGCGAAGCTTAACACTTGAAATCGAAGGCAAAAATCTCTGAGAGGCTGATCTCTTCGGTCGATTGCCGAGGCAAGCTGGGCTGGTTTATCCCCCAGCATTGGGGCGGTCTCTTCGATTGTATCCGGCACCCCCCAGTACTCGTGGCGACACCAAACTGGGAGAGTGACTACCTTGCCAGCGACCCTCAGTATCATGCATCAGCCGCATCACGAGCATTTAGCTGCCGCGTGGGGCTTGGCGATCTCAAGGCGCATCTCGACACGCAGCGCTCCATCGAGGTTGGAGAGTGGCAACTCTTCATGCCGGCAGACGTCAAGAAGACCTTAGATGCGCCGGCGCTCGCCGTTGTCAGGTAGCTGGGAACGAATGGATGCTTGAGGGATTAGGAGACAATCTGCAGAGTCGAATCAGCCAGGAGGCGCCCCATGCCGCTGATTACCCATCGATACGTGACCATCAAAGGCATCGACATTTTCTACCGTGAGGCAGGGCGCGAGGGCGCGCCCGTGGTTTTACTTCCGCACGGTTATCCGTGCTCATCGTACGAATTCCGCAATCTCATGCCCCGGCTGGCAGATCGCTGGCGATTGCTTGCGCCCGACTTTCCCGGCGCCGGTTACAGCGCGACCCCGGACGACTTCGACTACAGCTTCGACGGCTACGCCGAGTTTCTGGACGATTTCGTAAGAATGCTCGGCGTGGAACGTTTCGCGCTCTTTCTGCATGACTTCGGCTCGCCGATCGGCGCTCGGCTGGCTATCAAGGCCCCGGAACGCGTGGTGGCGCTCGTCATCCAGAATGGCGACATCCCCTACGAAGATGCGCTGGGGCCAAAATATGCCGAGATTGAGAAGACCTGGCGGCTGCCAAGGTCCGAAATGAAGAAGGCCCTGGCGGAGGCGGTCAAAGAGGAAATATTCAAGGAGGAATTCTTGAACGATGTCAGGTCTGAGCTCGCCGAACGGATACCTCCCGATTTGTGGAAGCTGCACTGGTCATTGATGACACCAAGGCGCAAGGAGGTCGCAGTCGAACTGATCGCCGGTTTGAAGGAGAACCGCGCCTGGTTCCCGCAACATCGGAACTACCTCGCCAAGCACCGTCCGCCGACGATGATCGTCTGGGGGCCGCAGGACAGATACATGCCGGAGCGCTCGGCGCGTGCCTATCTTCGGGATCTCCCCGATGCGGAGCTCCACCTGCTGGATGGTGGTCATTGGCTTCTGGAGACCAACCTGGACGAGGTGGTCTCGCTCTTTCGCGACTTTCTCGGCCGAGTTCACTCATCCAACGAACCGGCATTTCTTGTTGCTAGGCGAACGTAATCATCTTTTGAGCGCGAGTGAGGTCGCGCAGGAAGGGCAGGGGCTCGTGGCAAGGTGCCGGTCATCGACGCAACCGTGAGCCCACTGCCAGCCACACGTGCACCGGACCGAAGTCCTACTAAGTGCCGCCACCCCACCGGGCGCGGCAGCCATATATGAGGATTCCTCGACTTTCATTGGGCGTGGATGCCAGGAGATTGCGAGGGTATGCGCAACGCTCTGCTTAAAACCGCCCCCGACGTTCCCGATTGATCAACCGATCCCCCTGCGAGCGGCGAGCTGCGGCGATCCAATACCGGCCCGTGCGACCTTCGACTGCTCGCAACGGACTATCACAAAGTTGTCGCCGGGCGCCCAGCATGCAGCTGCGGCCTTAGCCCGCTTCGCCCTCAATTTCAGTTCGCTGACAGCGCTTCGAACCGAAGATCTGATCCTGGCTGGCTTGCCGATGCGTCGGAAGCGTCGCAAGGGGAATAGCCAGCGCGTTCTGAGACACCGCAAAACCGCAGGACGCCGATCAACGCCATTAGCGCTCAGAAATTGCGGTGGCGCGCAGCCATGTGCATGCGCTAACATAATGATCCAGAGGGAATGGAACCGCGTATGGAGAAGATATGCGGTTTTCCGGTGTTTTCACTCCGGTGACGAAGCCGCCGTCCTCGTCCGGGTACGGTTCGGGGAGACCGGCTGCCGGAAAAAACGCGTTTGCGGCTCGGTGCCAAGGGATGAATATGACTGTCCACCGCATCGGTTTCTACGTTCTGCTGGTGTTGGTGACGATCGGCTTCGTTGTAGTCATCCTCCCCTTCTATTCGGCAATATTCTGGGCGGTCATACACGCTGTTATCTTCCATCCGGCACATTCGCGCATAGAAGGACTGGTGGGCCGGAGACGGAGCCTCGCGGCTGCGCTCTCGGTGCTCATGTGCGTCTGCCTCGTCATCGTACCGGGCATGCTCGTTCTCAGCGCCCTGGTGCAGGAAGCAAGCAGCCTCTACGAACGCCTCGACCGCGGCGAGATCGATATTTGGCACGCCCTCACGCAGGCGAAGGCGACACTGCCGGTCTACGTTCAAGAGTGGCTGGATACGTTGAAACTGAAGCAGCAGTTTACCGATCCAGATACGGGCCTTTCCTCGGCGATGATGGAAGGCGGACGCTTCTTTGCCGGCCGCGCCTTCAGCCTCGGGCAGAACGCGCTCCAGTTCTTCATCGCCTTTGGCGTCATGCTCTACCTGCTCTTCTTTCTGTTTCGGGACGGCCGCGCGATTACCGTGATGGTCAGGCGGGCGATTCCGCTCAGCGACGATCATACACGGCAGTTTACCGCCAAATTCGCCTCGGTCGTGCGGGCGACCATGAGGGGCAATATCATCATTGCGCTCGTGCAGGGGACGATTGGGGGGCTTACTTTCTGGGCGCTCGGTATTGAGCCGGCACTGCTTTGGGGCGTGCTGATGATTTTGCTGTCGCTGCTGCCAGTCATCGGCGCGGCACTTGTGTGGCTGCCTGCCGCGGTCTATCTGGCGCTGATCGGGGCCTGGGTGAAAGTGGCGGTTCTCGTCGTCGTTGGCGGTTTCGTGATCAGCCTCGTCGATAATCTCCTGCGGCCGCTGCTCGTCGGGAAGGAAACCAGGATGCCGGACTACGTCGTGCTAGTCTCGACGATCGGCGGGATATCGCTAATCGGCATAAACGGCTTTGTCATCGGACCGCTGTTCGCGGCGCTGTTTATTTCGGCATGGTCCATCTTCATCAGCGAACGCGACTCGAACCCGTCTCATTTCGGGTGAAAGGATTATCGCTCGACGCCAGCGACGGTTCGGAGTTGCCATCATCAAACGGTCGCGGCCGGGCCGCTCCTGGGATCTAATAGCGGCGCACTTTCCAACGCATTGGATCGAGTAGCGCCCGCGCCCACCCCAGCTGGGGCAAAATCACGTTTCACGATCGCTGCTTTTCAATGATGCTGCGAACGTCGCCTCTCGGACCCGTTGCGACCTTCAATGGTTTCAGCCCGTGGTCACTTGACTCGTGGCAAGGCGATTGATACTGATCTGGGTAATCGATAACCCACGGCGACCGTATGACCGCTTCCCTCAACGACATAGCCGAACGTGCCGGCGTCTCGGTCAAGACAGTGTCAGGCGCCTTGCATGGCGGCTCACCACGCATGTCGGAGCAGACCCGGCAACGGATCAAGGAGATTGCAGAGGAACTCGGCTATGTCACCAATCTTGCCGCGCGCAGCATGCGCCAGGGCTGGATGCCGCTTATAGGGGTCGTCGCCGATGAATTGATCACCTCGCCGTTTGCAACCGAAATTATTCGCGGGCTCGATGGTGCTGCGAGGACCTCGGAGCTGGCAGTGTTCGCGATGACGTTGAGCGGACGGCGCGACGTGGCCTCGGTGATTGAGGAGGTGCGCCGTTTTCGCCCTCGGGCGATCGCCTTTGCGGCCATGTACCACAAGGTTGTCGCGCTGCCTGAGGAGTTTGTCGGGACCGTCGGGGTGATGATCAATTGCCGCGAGGCAAACGACCGGGTAACCTCGCTGGTGCCGGACGAAACGGGCGCCGCACACGAGATTACCAGCTACCTGATCGACGCCGGCCGGCGCAACATTGTCTTCATCAATCTGCCCGGCCTGCTTGCCGGAGAACTGCGCGAGGCGGGTTTTCGCCAGGCGCTGACCGAAGCCGGGCTCGACGGCGCCGGCGCAAGGGTCTTGCCGGCCGTGCGCCGTGCGATCTACAGCGACAGGGCGCCGAGCCTCGTTCCTTCGCATGTTGCCGAACTGATGAGCGGTCCGCACAGCCCCGATGCGATCCTGTGCGGCAACGACCGCGTCGCAATGGAGGTTTATGCGGCACTGCGCCGGGTTGACGTGCAAATCCCGGACGATGTCGCCGTCGCAAGTTTCGACAATCAGATCGACATCGCCTCGCGCCTCGATCCGCCTTTGACGACTATGGCGCTGCCGCATCGCGCCATGGGTCGCATGGCCGCCGACATTTTGCTTGGAGGCGATGTGGCACCCGGTGAAGTGCGAAAGCTGCCGTTCCAATTGGTGGAGCGATCATCCGTATAATTGCGATTGGAAGTGAAACCCGTTAGGAGGAGTGAATAAGATGGGTAATCGTTTACTTTCCATGTTCATTACGTCCGTGGCGCTCGGAGTCGGCACGAGCCCGGTCGAGGCCAAGACTGTCATCCAGGTCATGCATCAGGGCGAGCCTGACACGGTCTCGGCCTATGGCGCGGTGGCCAAACGCTTCGAGGAGGCTAATCCCGACGTCGATATCGAGCTGATCTACGCACCGCACGACGCCTATAACGAGAAATTCAGCGCCGCCGTCATGTCCAAGCAGGTCCCTGACATCATGGAGCTCGACGCGCCGTTTCTTGCAAACTACGTCTGGTCCGGCTACCTGCAGCGGATCAAGCCTTTGATCGACCCGGATGTCCTCGGCGACATGACGGACTCCAACATCTGTCTCTTATACACCTCGCCGACCCCACGGTCCTACTGCGCATACCGTACGCCGTCCTATGCTTCCCC
>NZ_JABEPH010000699.1:0-873 GCF_013004495.1 Rhizobium sp. SEMIA 4085 | reverse complement strand
GCCTGGGGGTCGTCGCACTGGCTGGTGGAGTCCTACGCCCACTAGTTCGGTGGGGTAAGCGGGGCGCCGGAATACGAAAGCGCCCGCGCCGGCACCCCGAGGGAAGGGATGGCCCGCGCGGGCGGGGGCTCCGTCCCCTCGGCCAGGCGGACGAAGGGGCTGTCTGTAGAGGGCTGGGTGGAAGCTCCCCCGCCCCGCCTCGATACGTTGCTTTGCGAGGGGGTGACGACGATCGAGATCAAGTCGGGCTACGGCCTCAGCATCGCTGGCGAAGTCAAGATGCTGGAGGCTGCCCGTGTTCTCGGCAGTATGCGGCCGGTGCGCGTCAAGACGAGCTATCTCGGCGCTCATGCCACACCCGCCGAATACAAGGACCGAAATCGCGACTATATAGCCGAAATCGTGCTGCCCGCTCTCGATGAGGCACACGCCAAAGGCCTTGTCGATGCCGTCGACGGGTTCTGCGAAGGCATAGCCTTCTCAACGGAAGAGATCGGCCTTGTCTTTGATCGCGCCGAGGCGCTTGGCCTTCCGGTGAAGCTGCATGCCGAGCAGTTGTCCAATCTCGGCGGAGCTGCACTTGCCGCTGATTATGGTGCGCTTTCGGCGGATCATCTCGAGTATCTCGACGATGACGGCGTGGTCGCCATGGCGGCAGCCGGAACCGTCGCGGTGCTGCTGCCCGGCGCATACTATTCCATCAATGAAAAACAGAAACCACCCGTGAAGGCGCTGCGCGCAGCCGGTGTTCCGATCGCGCTCGCGACGGATTGCAACCCGGGCACATCACCTCTCACCGCCCTGCTTTTGACGATGAATATGTCGGCGACGCTCTTCGGCCTGACGGTTGAGGAGTGTATTGCAGGGGTCACA
>NZ_JABEPH010000698.1:0-910 GCF_013004495.1 Rhizobium sp. SEMIA 4085 | reverse complement strand
CTTCGCAGCCGGGCGGCTGCGTTGCGTGCTATTACACAGGTTATGGCATTGCGCCGTCGAACAGGCTTGGCTTTTTGCCCAACCGACTTCGCTAACCGCGACGATGAAGCAACGAGCCATGGCCGAGCTTCGTCGGCCGGGCTAGTGCTTGTGCAGATTAATGGCGTCCACGGATAGCGTCAGGTCGGGCAGCCCCATTTCAGCGCCATCGCCGATTTCGCGGGTAACGGCCTTCAGGGCCAGGTCGAGCCAATGCGTCGCGTTGACAAGCTCAACGTCCTGTGCCGCGTATCTTGCGTAAGTGATCATTCGGGCGAGCGCGATGAGCTCATCCAATTCCTCAATGGATCTTGCATTGTGGCTTGAGTCATCCGGATTACCTGCAGAAGTGGCGCTCATCTCGATCTCCAAAATCTCTGAAGAACATATTGGGGATGACGGCGAAGAGCCCGTGAAAAACGCGTGACACAATCCATAGTTGCGCTAAGCGGCGCATACCCTTGTTAAATGGGCGAAACAAATGTCTCGTTCATATGCCAGGAAATCTCTCTATCAAGGGGGAAGTCACTGATGGCGCGAACAGCTTCCACAAGAGCAAGAGCATCAATCCGTTTCTGATCGACGGCGTTTGAGACCAGCAGCGAAAGCAAATCCCGGGGGACAGCCATGTTGGCCATGTCACAATCGGCGACGATCGATTGCCAGGTCCGTTCCTTGAAGAAGATTCGAGAAGCACCCTCCTCAAGCCTTACCCGCATGGCAGATGCAAGTTGCTTTTCGCTTTCCAACTTGTCGAGCGTTGCCCTGACATTCACGAGCGGCACCGTCAGGGATTTGTATCCATATTCCATTGGGCCGTGGAGCAAGGCGACGTCGGCGTCGTCGACGGTCGCGCCTTTCTCGTATTCAC
>NZ_JABEPH010000697.1:0-911 GCF_013004495.1 Rhizobium sp. SEMIA 4085 | reverse complement strand
GTTGATCCGCTCGCTTGGCTAACGCAGACCCTCGAACGCATCGCCGCGGGTTGGCCATCGAGCGAGATCGACGCCCTTATGCCTTGGAACTTCCAGAAGTAACGGTCTCAGTTCACCGCTTACGACGACGGCGCTCCACAGACGTGATCACTTCGATTTGCTGCATTGTCATAGGACTATCCCTAGTGCTTGCACTAGGACATCCAACGTTCCGCCTCACATCACAAGACGGCCCTCACCGTGGGGATACGACACGTCGTTATCCTCGTCATTAGCAACGTGGCGATGCCGCTCACAAAAACAACGATGTCAGCTCAACAAAGCAAGGCGCCCTTCGGTGCGGGGATACCGCGCTAGCGGTGCCCTCCCATTTTAACCGGCGCCGGTGGCGCGGTAACGCTGCGACCTTCACCACTGATGAGATCGCAACGCCAACTTCTCGGTTGCACCAAAGTTCGGCGACGATTGCCCTGTATGGCACTCTCGGGTGCCGGGACGTTGTCGGCAGCTATATTACCGTTCGCGAAGGGTCGGAAATGGTGTGATTGACCAATCGAGCAAGTCGACCGCACACTGAAGTATCCCCTCGGTCTCAGCAAGGCTGGGTGAAGCGGCGATGACGTATCCGATACAGTCTCCGTAATCGCCTTTCCTGACGATCGGCGTCTTTGGTTCAACGTACAATTTGGTTTCGACAACACCAGGTATAGCAGCCGCCCGGTTCTCGCCACCGATCCAATCAAAGGTGCCATCGCGATCAGGAACTAGGAATCGGGTCGCCGCAGTTTGCGAATGCTTTCTGCGCAAATCCCATTCCTCGCCGATGACAAGCTTGATGTGCTCAGTGATGAGGTCGATCCCGTAAGCTAACTGAATCAGCCGAGGAGTGGTCCACCCCGGAAGACGTGGAT
>NZ_JABEPH010000071.1:0-19625 GCF_013004495.1 Rhizobium sp. SEMIA 4085 | reverse complement strand
AGCATGCAGTCCGCGAGCCGCGAGCCGAAGGAGAGAAGCGCAACCTTGGTGCCTTCCTTGACAATGCGGCCCTTGCCGATCTGCAGGATTTCGCCGCGCGCCGGCATCTCGACGCCGACACCTTCGCCGCGCGGATAACGGAATGAAATCGGGCCGGCGTCATAAGCCGCCGCCGTACGAACCATGTGCTTCAGTTCCGCCTCGTCGGCCGCAGCCATGACGACGAAGCCGGGAAGCGTCGCAAGGAATGTCGTGTCGCACGAGCCCTCATGCGTCGGGCCGTCGGCGCCGACGAAACCAGCGCGGTCGATCGGGAAACGGACCGGCAGGCCCTGGATTGCGACATCGTGGACGACCTGGTCGTAGGCGCGCTGCAAGAAGGTGGAATAGAGCGCCGCAAACGGCTTGTAACCCTCGGTGGCGAGGCCGGCCGCGAAGGTGACGGCATGCTGCTCGGCGATGCCGACATCGAAACAGCGCGCAGGGAAGACTTCGGCAAGCTTGTCCAGGCCGGTGCCGTTCGGCATGGCCGCCGTGATGCCGACGATCTTGTCGTCGAGCGTTGCCTCCTGCACCAGCGCCTCGGCGAAGACGCTCGTATAGCTCGGCGCGTTTGGCTTCACCTTGGCCTGCGCCCCTGTGATGACGTCGAACTTGTTGACGCCGTGGTACTTGTCGGCGGCGGCTTCGGCAGGCGGATAACCCTTGCCCTTCTGCGTGACGACGTGGATCAGCACCGGACCCTCGGCGTTGTCGCGCACATTGCGCAGCACGGGGAGCAGATGCTCGAAGGAATGACCATCGATCGGGCCGATGTGGTAGAAGCCCATTTCCTCGAACATGGTGCCGCCGGTGACGTAGCCTCGCGCATGCTCGACGGCGCGGGTGAGCGCCCGGTCGACTTTCTTGCCGAGATAAGCCGTCAGTTTCTTGCCGAAATCGCGAAAGCCCATATAGGGCCGTCCGGAGGCGAGGCGGTCGAGATAGGCGCTCATGGCACCCGTCGGCGGGGCAATCGACATATCGTTGTCGTTGAGGATGACGATGAGCCTTGCATCGAGCGCGCCGGCATTGTTCAGCGCCTCGTAAGCCATGCCGGCCGACATGGCGCCGTCGCCGATGACGGCAATCACGCGTCGGTCTGTCTTGCTGAGTTCCGCGGCGACTGCCATGCCGAGACCCGCGGAAATCGAGGTCGATGAGTGCGCAGCCCCGAAGGGATCGTATTCGCTCTCGGCGCGCCGCGTGAACCCGGAAAGGCCGCCTTCCTGACGCAGCGTGCGGATCCGCTCGCGGCGGCCGGTAAGGATCTTGTGCGGATAACACTGGTGGCCGACGTCGAAGATCAACCGATCCCCGGGCGTATCGAAGACACTGTGGATGGCGATCGTCAGTTCGACGACGCCGAGACCCGCGCCCAGATGTCCGCCGGTGCGCGAGACCGCGTCGATCATCTCGTCTCGGACTTCGCGCGCAAGCTGCGGCAGGTCACGATCCTCGAGCTTGCGCAGGTCGGCGGGATATTTGACCTGGTCGAGCAGCGGGGTTTTCGGCTGATGTGTCACGGGCGGGAGCTCTTTCTTATGGTTCTTGCTTTGCTTATTCGATTAGATTGCGGCAAAACAAGTGCATTTCAAGAACCGCAACCCCATAATTCTAAAGGAGTTCATCCTTCAGGCAAAGGCACGAATTCCTCTTCGTCCCCCGGAACGATGTCGAAGCGGCCGGTGCGCCATTCCTCCTTCGCCTTCTCGATACGCTCCTTGGAGGAGGAAACGAAGTTCCACCAGATGTACCGCTTCGAATTCAGCGCCGCACCCCCAAAGAGCATCAGATGACAGCCCGCAGGACCTGCCTCAAGGGTGATCGCGTCACCTGGCCGGAAGACGAGCAGCTGATCCGCGGCAAAGCGGTCGCCGGCGATGATGACTTCGCCCGAAAGCACATAGGCTGCGCGCTCTTCATGCGCCGCGCCGAAGGGGAACCTGGCGCCCGGTTCAATATCGAGGTCGGCATAGAGCGTGTCCGAAAACACCTTGACCGGCGACGTCATGCCTTCGAAGGAGCCGATGACGACGCGCCCTCTGACGCCACGTTCATTGATCAGCGGCATCTCGCTTTTTTCCGTATGGGCAAAGCAGGGGTCGATTTCTTCCTTGTCGTCCGGCAGTGCCAGCCAGGTCTGCAGGCCCGACATCAGCAGCGGGTGACCACGCAGATTGTCGGGCGTGCGCTCCGAATGCACAATGCCGCGTCCGGCCGTCATCAGGTTGATGTCGCCGGGCCGTATCACCTTCTCGGTACCAAGACTGTCCATATGCCGGATTTCGCCATCGAAAAGGTAGGTGACTGTCGACAATCCGATATGCGGATGCGGCTTCACATCGAGCGCCTCGCCGGGCTTGAGAATCGCCGGTCCCATCCGGTCGAAAAAGATGAACGGCCCCACCAGCCGCCGCTGCCGCGTCGGAAGCGCCCGACGCACCTGAAAACCGCCGATATCGCTGGTGCGCGGAATGATTAGATTCTCAATGGCGTCGCAGGCGAACGCGTCACCGGGCAGCGGGTCTTTACCGGGGAAGAAGGACATATCGGTTCTCCGAGCACGAGGGCGCGACCAGCAATAGCGCCTGGAGGGCCGCCGCGAAAGGGTTCATGTTCGTCAGATGGCTGTGAAGCCGTTATCGACGAAGAGATGGGCGCCGTTGACGAAGCTGGATTCGTCGCTCGCCAAATAGAGCGCCGCCCTCGCCACGTCTTCCGGCTCACCGATCCTCCCCTGCTGCGCAGCAATCGCGGCGTCGGAAACATCGACCCCAAAGGCCTGTAAGTCGGCCACCTCACGAAGGCCGTGCGGCGTGCGGATGAAGCCGGGGCAGACAGCATTGCAGCGGATGTTGCGGTCGCGGAATTCTACCGCAATCGCTCGCGCGAACATATGCACTGCGCCCTTGGTCGTGTCATAGAGCACTTCCATCGGCGTTGCGGCAACGGCGGAGATGGACGAGGTACAGACGATCGATCCGCCGCCTGCCGAAATCATCTTCGGCAACACGGCCTTTGTCATCAGGAACATCGAGCGCACGTTGACGGCATGCAGCCAATCCCATTCCTCAAGCGTCGTTTCAAGGAACGGCTTGATGACGATGGTGCCTGCATGATTGAAGAGCACGGTAACGGCGCCATAGCGCTCCTCGATACCGGCAACGGCCGTGTTCACCGCTTTCTCGTCGGAAACGTCGGCAACCCAGTAATCCGCTTCACCGCCTGCATCCCGGATGGCCGTGGCGGTCTGCGCCGCCGCCTCGCCATTGCGGTCTATGATCGCGACACGAGCGCCTTCGGCCGCAAACAGCTTTGACGCTGCGCCGCCCATGCCGGTCGCACCGCCTGAGATGATGGCAACCTTGCTCTTCAGCCTATCCGTCATTCTGAACTGTTCCCTTTGCTGTTTGGTGGGGGATGTTAGACTGACGATTTGCTTCCGGCCTGAAGTCTTGGGCAAATGTTTTACGAGCTCACGCCCCGTCCAGCGGCTCCGTGCCCTGCGGTTTGCCGGCGCGGTCGAGCCGGATCTTCTCGATGCGGTTTTCGGCCGCCGAAAGCAGGGTCTCACAATGCTTCTTCAGCGCTTCGCCGCGCTCGTAGATCTCGATGGATTCATCGAGCGCCACGTCGCCGCGCTCCAGGCGGGCCACGATGCTTTCGAGTTCGGCAACCGCCTTTTCGAAGGAAAGACCGGAAACCTCCGGCTTGGCGCTGTCAGTCATACTCAACCCTTCATCAATCGGAGCACATGCAGGCCTGCCGATTCGGCAAGCCCTTCCAGATCATAGCCGCCTTCCAGCAGGCTGACGACCCGGTTGGAGGCGCTTTTGTCGGCTATCTCCAGCAATCTTCCGGTCGCCCAGTCGAAATCCTCGCCGACGAGATTGATCTGCGCCAAGGGATCGCGGTGATGCGCGTCGAAGCCGGCAGAGATGATGATGAGGTCCGGCCGGAAATCGACAAGCGCCGGCAGCACGCGCGTTTTGAATGCCTCGCGGAAATGATCGCTGCCGACATTCGGCGAAAGCGGCGCATTGATGATCGTGCCGTGCTTGCCGCTTTCGTCCTTCGCTCCCGATCCCGGATAGAGCGGCATCTGATGCGTCGAGCAGAAGAGCACGGAGGCGTCGTCCCAGAAGATGTCCTGCGTGCCGTTGCCGTGGTGTACATCCCAATCGACGATCGCGACACGCTCGGCGCCATGGCGCCTTTGGGCATGGCGCGCGGCGATCGCTGCATTGTTGAAGAAGCAGAACCCCATCGCCGTCATCTTCTCCGCGTGATGCCCCGGCGGGCGGGCGGCGACGAAGACATTGTCGGCCTTGCCGGTGAAGACGTCATCCACCGCAGCCATGGCCGCACCGACGCCCGTCAGCGCCGCCTGCAGGCTCTTCGGGCTCGCATAGGTATCGGCCTCGATCTGGTTGATCTCGCCGTCTCCTTCGGGAATCTGGCGCATGACGGCGCGCAGATGTTCCTCGGGATGGGCAAGCAGCACGGCCTCCTCGTTCGCCTGCGGCGCCTCCTTGCGCTCCAGCCGCTCGAAATTCGGATGGCCGAGCGCGACGTTGATTGCCCGCATCCGGTCCGGCCGCTCGGGATGGCCCGCGGGTGTGACATGTTCGAGAAAGATCGGATGTTCGTAAAGGCGGGTGCTCATGCGGAAACTCTTATCGCTTGCCCCAGTCATGATCCACAGCAGATGGTGCAAATGCCGGCAATTTCAACATACGCGCGGTGTCGTGCCCATGTCAGCTCCACCGTTTACTTCGGCCTGTGTCGCCATTAGTCTTTCAGCAGGGAAATGAGGATAGGCAGGCAGATGGCAAAATCAGCGCGCTCGAACGTAGCGGAAATACGCGTGCCGTTTCGGGATGTCGACATGCATGGTGAGATGTTCATCTCGTCCTATATTTCCTATGCCGAATCCGTACTTGCAAATTTCTGGCTGACGCGGCCGGAAGTGGAAGGCGAGCCA
The DNA here is from genome assembly GCF_013004495.1 of Rhizobium sp. SEMIA 4085. Taxonomy (NCBI): domain Bacteria; kingdom Pseudomonadati; phylum Pseudomonadota; class Alphaproteobacteria; order Hyphomicrobiales; family Rhizobiaceae; genus Rhizobium; species Rhizobium sp. SEMIA 4085. The sequence goes on along the minus strand of NZ_JABEPH010000071.1, from coordinate 14,599 downwards.
ATTTATACTGCAAGCAAGATTTCCTGCATCCTGCACCGGCCCTTGCACTACGACGAACTGATGGAATTCACGACTGCGGTCGACAAGATCGGCGTTCGCTCCGTCGGCTTTCTGATTGCCGTCGAGGCAGAAGGCGAACGCGCCGCCGAGGTCGAGATCATCTGGCAGGCGCGCAATCGCGAAGACCTGTCGCCGGCCGCGCTCCCTGAAGAAACGCGCGACTGGCTTTACACCTTCGTTGATTAGGCTCCAAACCTAAGCACGTGCAGGCAGCAGCGGATAGCCGACCATGACGGCGCGGCCGGCGAGCGCTGCGACGAACGCCTTGATGACATCGCCGGGGACGAAGGCCATCGAGCCGACGAACGCCTGTTGCAGGCCGACGCCGGCAGCGACCACGAGATAGGCGATCCCGAAAGCATAGAGAACGATGATGCCGCCGATCGCAGATGCGAGGAAGAAGCCGACCGTCTGCACGAGGCCGGACTGCTCGGCCCTCACCAGGCGCTCGGCGACATAGCCGGTGACGGAGGCGGCAAAGAGCCAACCGATGAGGAAACCGGTCGTCGGTGCGGCAAATGCCGCAAGGCCGCCGCGGCCGCCTGAAAGCACCGGAAGGCCGATCGCAACGAGAACAAGCACGATCAGCACGGCGATCGCGCCGCGGCGCGCGCCGAGCACGACGCCTGCCATCATGACGCCAAGCGACTGCGCGGTGATCGGCACCGGAATGAAGCCGAGCGTGATCGGCGGCAGAATGCCGAGCGCCACGATGATTGCGGCAAAGAGGGCTGAGAGAACGAGGTCGCGGGTGCTCATCATGGGCTCCGTGTTTACAGAATGTTAACTCACATGCCGCCGAACGCCGCGCGCGTCAATCGCTGCGGCAATATTATCCGCATCTCTGAGCGTGAGGATGATCAACGGCGCAAGCACGGTGACGGGCCGCACATTACTGCCGCGGGCTGCCGCCTCCCGCTTGATCGCCTGGTAGCGGCCAAGGATTTCCGGCACGAAACGGACGACGAGGCCGACCGCAAGTCCGACATCGTTCGCCGCCACCAGGCCGGCCCGCTCCAATGGGCGGGCAAGCAGCGTGATCTCGTCGATGAACTCGCCGATCGTCGTTGTTGCCGTCACCGCCGCCGCAAAGAGCATCAGCGCCGTCAGCCGCAGCAGCGCCTCGACCGCGCCATGCCAGGGATTGAAGGCGAGGCTGAAAAGTGCCACGACGAGAATCGTCAGCAGCACGGGCTTCAGCCGTGCAATCGCCTGCCCGAAAGGCAGGCCGAGGCTGAAATAGACGGCCCCTGTTATCAGCACGCCGAGCGAAAGCAGCGGAATGTTGCGGGTGGTGAAGAGAATGACGCCGAGGATCGCGAGAACAAGCAGCTTCGAGCGCGCCGGAAGCCGGTGCATGATGCTGGTTCCCTCGACATAAAGCGATTGCATCAGGCGGCAATCTCCCGGTAGCGCGCGATTGCCTCGGCCGCCGGCGCATCGGCGGCAAGCCTGCCCTCGTGGAAGAGCAGGACGCGGCCGAAATGCGCGACCAGTTCCAGATCATGGCTGATCACGATGGCGTTTTCAGGCAGGCCCTCGATGATCTTCTGCACCAATGCACGATTCTTGAGATCGAGCTGGTTCGTCGGCTCGTCGAGGATCAGGATATCCGGGCCTGTCACCAGAACCGCGCAGAGGGCGGCGATCTGCAACTCGCCGCCAGAAAGCTCATGCGCCCGGCGCGCTGCCAGATGGGCGGCATCGAAGCGGCCGAGTGCAGCTTCAACCTTCGCCTCGATCTCGGCCTTCGAGAAGCCGCGGCCCTTCAATCCGAAGGCAATGTCGTCGCGCACGATCGGCAGGATGATCTGGTTCTGCGGCTGCTGGAAGATGAAACCGACCTCCGGAAGGGCCGAATGGGAATCGGCCGTGTCCCGCCCATTGACGATCACGCGTCCGGCTGTCGGCTTCGTCAGACCATTGATCAGCCGCGCGAAAGTGGTCTTTCCCGAACCGTTGAGGCCGATGACGCCGATGCGGTTTTCCGTAAGAGTGAGGGTCAGCGGCGAGAGCGCTTCGCGCGCGCCATAAGTGACTGCAGCCCCTTCGAAGCGGATCTCCAAATCATTCCCCTGTCACAATCCGATGCTGCTTCTATAGCCGCAGCGTCAAAAGTGCAAAACCGGGTGGCTAGGAACATTTTCCCGAATATGATGTGCCCATGACGAATCTCTTGTCGAACAGCGATGCCCGCCGCGTCTTCCTCGCCAAACAGGGCCTCAGCTCTGCGCCGAACCGCGCCCTGACCAAGGCCGGGCTGCTGCAGCTGATCCATAACATCGGTTTCGTGCAGGTGGATAGCATCCAGACGGTGGAGCGGGCGCATCACCAGATCCTCTTTTCCCGCAACCAGACATACAGACGCGAACACCTGACCGCGCTCCTGGAGAAGGACGGCGCGCTGTTCGAACATTGGACGCACGACGCCTCCATCCTGCCGAGCGCCTTTTTCAAATACTGGAAGCACAAATTCCGGCACCAGGAAGAGGTGCTCGTCGAGCGCTGGCGCAAATGGCGCGGCGAGGGTTTCGAGCATGCCTTCGACGAGACCTACGAGCGCGTGGCGCGCGACGGCGCGATCATGGCGCGCGAGATCAAGGCCGACGGACACACCTCGGGCGGCTGGTGGAACTGGCATCCTAATAAGACCGCGCTCGAATATTTCTGGCACACCGGCAAGTTCGCCATCGCCGGCCGCTCCAATTTCCAGAAGATCTATGATCTGGTCGAGCGTGTCATCCCCGCCGAATTCCGCGATCCGGAAGTAAGCCGGGAGGAGTTTGTCGATTGGGCGTGCCGCAGCGCGTTGAAACGGCTCGGTTTTGCGACACACGGCGAAATCGCCGCCTTTTGGAATCTGCTGTCGCCGGACGAGGCCAAGGCCTGGGTTTCAACCCATCGCGACGAGCTGACCGAGATCCTGATCGAACCGGCGCTCGGCGGCAAGCCGCGCCCCTCCTGGGCCTTTGCGGATTTCCTTTCGACGCTGGATGGCTATCTCGAGGCTCCGGCGCGCATTCGCGTCTTGAGCCCCTTCGATCCGACGATCCGCGACCGCAACCGCACCGAACGCCTGTTCGGCTTTTTCTACCGCATCGAGGTTTTCGTACCTGAGCCGAAGCGCGAATACGGCTATTACGTCTTTCCGCTGCTCGAAGGTGACAAACTCATCGGCCGCATCGACATGAAGGCCGACCGCAAGAAGGGGACGCTGGATGTGAAGCGGCTATGGCTGGAGCCCGGCGTGAAGGCTTCTGCGGGGCGGATGGAGAGGCTGCGCGCGGAACTGGAGCGCGTGGCGAAGTTTGCGGGGGTGGAGAAGGTTGTGTTTCTCATGGGGTGGAGGGGTTAGCCGCGTGTCTCTTCTCCCCAGCGGGGAGAGGTGCCGGAGCCTAGCTTACGAGATTGTCGGAACGCTCCTCTCATCCGGCGCGGCGGGCTGCCTTTCTCCCGGGGGCAGAAGGGAACCTCTCACCAAATCTCCGTCTTTGAAATCTTGATTCCAAATCCCTCCAGCCCGACATAGTGTCGCTCGCGGCTGGTGAGGAGCCTGATCGAACTGACGCCGAGGTCTTTCAGGATCTGCGCGCCCAAGCCGATTTCCAGCCATTCGCTTTCGCGGCTCTTGGCTTCGGCGTGGGCTTCGCGTCCCTGGCTGCGGGCCTTGCGGCCGTTGTCGTAGTGGCCCACGCCCACGGAGCCTTCGCGGAGGTATACGATGATGCCGCGGCCTTCCTCGGCGATTTTCTGCATATAGTGGTCGACCGGGCTTTTCTTGCCGAAGAGGTCCTCGGCGACATTTTCCGGGTGCAGGCGCACTGGGATGTCGATGCCGTCGCGTATATCGCCGAAGACGACGGCGAGGTGCTGCATCGGATCCCAGGGGAGCGAGTAGGTGTGCGCCTTGGCTTTGCCGAACGGCGTCTCGATATCGAAGCTGGCGCCGAGTTCGATCAATGTTTCCTTGCGCTGGCGATAGGCGATGAGGTCTGCGACCGAGACGAGCTTCAGCCCATGCTTTTCGGCAAAATCGATGACCTGCGGCCCGCGCGTCACCGTGCCGTCGTCATTAACGAGCTCGCTGATGACGCCGATCAGCGGCAGTCCGGCGAGCCTGCAGAGATCCACGGCCGCTTCCGTATGGCCGGAGCGCATCAGAACGCCGCCTTCGCGGGCAACGAGTGGAAAGATGTGGCCGGGCCGGACGAAATCGCTTGCACCGACATTCGGATTGGCGAGATTGCGCACCGTCAGCGTGCGGTCGTCGGCGGAAATGCCGGTCGTCGTGCCGTGCTTGAAATCGACGGACACGGTAAACGCCGTCGTGTGCGCGGAGTCGTTTTCGGCCACCATGGCGTTGAGGTTCAGTCGCTTCGCCTCTTCTTTCGGCATTGGCGTGCAGACGATGCCGGAGGTATGGCGGACAATGAAGGCCATCTTTTCCGGTGTGCAATGGACGGCGGCGACGATCAGGTCGCCTTCGTTCTCCCGGTCGTCGTCATCCATGACGACGACGATTTCGCCGGCCTCGAAGGCCCGGATGGCATCGACGACACGCTTCTGGTCATAAGGCATGGGACAGTTCCTATTTCAGCCGGCCGGTCTGGCCGCGGTCGCGCAGGTAGTGGTCGGCGATGGCGCAGGCGACCATGGCTTCGCCGATAGGCACGGCCCGGATGCCGACGCAGGGGTCGTGCCGGCCCTTGGTGCGGATATCGACATTGTTGCCATCGGCATCAATCGAGCGCCGCTCGGTAAGGATGGAGGAAGTCGGCTTGATCGCAAATCGCGCGATCACCGGCTGACCGGTCGATATGCCGCCTAAAATACCGCCGGCGTGGTTGGAAAGAAACAGCGGCTTGCCGTCATTGCCCATGCGCATCTCGTCGGCGTTTTCTTCGCCGGTGATCTCGGCGGCACCGAACCCATTGCCTATCTCGACGCCCTTTACGGCATTGATCGACATCAGCAGCGAGGCGATGTCCTGGTCGAGCTTGGCATAGATGGGCGCACCGAGCCCGGCTGGAACACCTTCAGCCACGACTTCGACGACGGCGCCGATTGAGGAGCCGTTCTTGCGGATGCCGTCAAGATATTCCTCCCATACGGGGACGATCTCAGCATCCGGCGAGAAGAAGGGATTCTGGTTAACCTGATCCCAGTCCCAGTTCTGGCGGTTGATCTTGTGCTTGCCGATCTGCACGAGAGCTCCGTGAACTCTCATGTTCGGCACGACGAGACGGGCAATTCCGCCGGCAGCGACACGTGCCGCGGTCTCGCGAGCGGAGGAGCGGCCGCCGCCGCGATAGTCGCGGATGCCGTATTTGACGTCATAGGTATAGTCGGCGTGGCCGGGGCGGTATTGCCGGGCAATCTCGCCGTAATCCTTGGAACGCTGGTCCGTGTTCTCGATCATCATCGCGATCGGCGTTCCGGTCGTAGTCATCGTCTCGCCGTCGGCATCCAGCATCACGCCGGACAGCACCTTCACCAGGTCCGCCTCGCGGCGCTGCGTCACGAAACGCGACTGGCCGGGCTTGCGCTTGTCGAGCCAGGCCTGGATGTCTTCCAGCTTGAAGCGCAGGCCGGGAGGGCAGCCGTCGACGACGCAGCCGAGCGCCGGGCCGTGGCTCTCGCCCCAGGTTGTCACGCGGAAGAGATGACCGAATGTATTATGCGACATGTGTTCCGACCACGCGCGGCAACCCGCGCCATTCTCCAAAATGCGCGACACTCATAGGCCAAAAAGAGGTTGGGGCAAAAGCCTTTCTTTGCGCGAAATCCACGTGAGGGAGAAATGCTGTTTCCGCAATTGCAAACGATGCGGGTTTTGGACGTCATCGGCAATGAGAAATGCCGCGGCCCCTTCATCCGCCTGCCGCCACTTTCCCCCGTTCTGACGGGTAGATGGGGGCATGCCCTAGCCTTCCTCAAGTCTCGGCGCTGGGTATGGCAAGTTCCCTCGCCCCGTTTACGGGGAGAAGCGTTAGGGCGAGGGGCAAATCATGCGATGGAGAGCGGCACAAAATCGCAAACAGCTGTTTAAAGCCCCTCAGGAAGCGATCCGCCATGCCGCACCATCGGCTGCGGCGGCCGTGAAGTCGTCGAAGGAGAGGGGACGGGAGAAGGCGTAGCCCTGCAGCAGGTCGCAGCCAAGATCGCGCAGCATATCGGCATGCGAGATCGTCTCGATCCCTTCCGCCACCGTTTCGACGCCGAGCGAGCGGGCGATGTCGATGATCGAGCTTACCAGTGCGCGCTCCTGCGGGGAGTTGAGGATCGGCTGCACGAGTTGGCGGTCGATCTTGAGCCGTTTCGGCTTCAGCTTCAACAGGCTGACGATCGATGTATGGCCGGTGCCGAAATCGTCGATTTCGATGTCGATGCCGAGCGCCTTGATGCGGTCGAGGTTGTGAGCCGCCACATCTTCGCTTTCGTCGAGGAAGATGGATTCCACCAGTTCGAATGAAAGCTCGCCCGGGCGTATCTGCAGGTCGCTCAGCGATTCGAAGAGGCTACCGTCATGCAGCCGCCGCGCTGAAACATTGACGGAGACCTGCGGCACTGAAACGCCGAGTGCTGCCCAGCGCATCTTGTCCTTCAGAGCGGTTTCGAGAACGATGCGGTCCAGCGCCTGCACCACGTTGATCTCGTCGGCGATGCGCAGGAACTTGTCCGGCGTCAGCAGGCCGTGGGCCGGGTGGTTCCAGCGCACCAGCGCTTCGACACCGGTGAGCCGCATTGTCCGCGCGCAAAATTGCGGCTGATACCAGGCGGTGAATTCGCCATTCTCGATGCCGGCAAGGATCTCGTCGGCGATGCGCTTGCTGTTGATGATGTCGGCCTGTAGGTTCTGGTTGAAGAATTCGTAGCGGTTCCGGCCCAGGCTCTTTGCGCGGTAGAGGGCGATATCGGCGTTGATCAGCACCTTGCGCGCGTCGACATGGATGCCGTTGGCAAGCGCGATGCCGATCGAAACGCCGCAGCGGCAAGGGAAGCCCTGGAAATCGACGGGCTGGCGCATTTCTTCGATGATCCGACCCGCCAGCGCGGCCATCTCCTCGTCGCTGGCATCGAGTGCGAGGATGACGAACTCGTCGCCGCCGATGCGCGCGACGACATCGCTGCCACGGACATTCTTCGAAAGAACCTTCGACGCATGCACCAGCATCGCGTCCCCGGCTGCGTGGCCGAGCGTGTCGTTGATCTGCTTGAAACGGTCGAGGTCGATGTGGAGGATTGCGAATTTCTGCCGCTGCGATCGGCTGCTGGCCGTCAGGTTTTCGAGCGCGATGTCGAGCTTGCGGCGGTTGGCCAGTGCCGTCAGCGGATCATGCAGCGAATTGTGCTCGATACGATTCTTGGCAAGTTCGAGCTCGATATTCTTGGCAACCGCTTCGTCCTTCGCTGCCTTCAGCTCGGCGGTCAGCAGCGCATCTTCCGTGACGTCGAGCGCGACGCCAATGAGCTTCAGCTGACCTGTCGCCGTCTGGTGCACTTTGCCGGTCGAGCGGATGTAGCGAATGCTGCCGTCCTCGGCCGGCACGCGGCAAATGAGCGTGTGCTTGTCGCCGAGCTGCTTGAAATGCCGTGCGCTTTCGAGCGCAAAACCACGATCTTCCGGATGAATGCAGGAAAGCCAAACATCCTGGGGCATGAATCCCTGCCGTGGTTCCAGCCCGTAGAGCTCGTGCATGCGTTCGTCCCAGACCGAGCCGGCCGTGCCGAGCGTCGTTTCCCAGATGCCGCACTGATAGGAATCGAGCGCCAGATCGAGTCGGGTTGAAAGTTCGGCAAGCTGCGTCTCGCGCCGGGAGAGCTCGTCCAGCGCCAGTTCCAGCTCGGCATTCTTGATATCGCTGTTTTCTTTTGCCTTGCGCAGCATATCGGCTGCCTCCGCGTCTGCAGTCACGTCCGCGACGATGCCGATCGTCCTGCCGGTACCGCCCGCATCCGTGTAGAAGGAGCCCACCGAGCGCAGATACCGGATGCGGCCGTCCGAAAGCCTGATACGGTACTGTGCCGTGCAGGACGTGCCTGCCAGGCTGCAGTTGAAAAAGTGCGTCTCGGCGATTGGCCGGTCTGCCGCCACGATTGCCTCGAGCCAGCTTTCAAGCGGATGACTGCCTTCGCCGGCAGGCTGGCCGTGAAGGCCCGAGGCGCGCGTGTCCCAGTAAAGGCTGTGGCCGTGATCCTGCAGTTCCCAGATGCCGATATTGGAAGAATCCAGCGCCAGGTTCAGCCGCTGCGAAAGTTCGAGCAGCTTCGTTTCGCGGGCCTCGAGCTCGTTGACATTGCGGGTGCGCTCGCCAAGAAGCAGGGTCGCGAGGAAGATCGGCACGATGATGACGCAGCCGGCCGCGATGATGATCAAGCGAAGCTGAAGCTGGTTCGGCGGAGCTTTGTTCCATCCGGTCGTGGGCACGGCCGAAAGCTCCCAGCGCCCGCCCGCGAAGGTGATATTGCGGCGGAACGGCTGCTTGTCGAGCACATCGGCGCTGCCGAAGAAGGGAAGGGCGCGTTGCTCGGCCACAGTCCCCAGGTCGCGCACCGCGATCGAAAGATGGTCGAGATGCGGGTAGCGTTCCTGGTTTTCGCTATTGCGCGCGGGTTTGAGGCCAGTGTTTTCGTAAAACATATCCTGGTCGATCGTGACTTCGACGGCACCCCAGATCTTGCGCTGCCCGTTCTCCTTGATGAAGATCGGAAAGAAGATCGCGAAGGCATCCCTTCCGCTGCCGATCTTGACCGGGCCGTAAAAACGCGCCTGCTGGTCTCCCGTATTGCGCCCGACGGACTGGCGCAGCATCAGCTTTTCACGCACATCCTTGCCGATGCGGCTCTTGCCGGACTGCGGCGGGAAGACGTTGCCGACGACGAAATCGGGTGCGACGGCGATGCTGACGAAATGGGGATTTTGGATGAGCAGCCAATTGATCTGGCGCGCCATTTCTTCATCGCCGGCTTTCGCGCTCACGGAAATCATGTTGGACAGATCGCGGACAACGGTAACGTCCATATTGATCTGTGCCGCCATGCGCGCGCGAATGAGGTTCGTCTCGTTTTCTGTGCGGATCTGCAGCTCTCGCAGATAGGCCGCAGTATTCGCACGGTCGAGCGTGAAGCCGACCACAACGACCACAAATGCGACGAGAGTCGAAACCAGCAGTGAAACCCAGGTATTCTTGAGTACCCGCCGCAATTGAATGTTGGCGCCTAGCCGGAAAAGCAAAAATATGTCCCCCTGTTCGGCGGAACTCTAGGAGGAACCGGTTAATTTACGATTTCCTGATGGTTCATCTTTGCGGCTTGCAATCAAGAGCGCTCGAATGGTTAGCGGCTGCTCTTGATCGTTGTTGAAGTGCCATTCATCAATGAGGCGCGGAAAGCCATTCTTCCGGGCAATTTTCGCCATATTCAGGAGCTTATCTGTGTTTCACTGGATTTTTGCGTCGAGTTCCAAGAGGGTTGCCGCGATGCGTTTTTTTGTTGCCACGCTGCTGGCCACAGCAAGTTTCCTGTCGCCCATCAGCAGCTTTGCGGAAAGCGCCGACGTCGAAGCGACCATCAAGAAAGTCGACATGAGCAGCCTCAGCCTGACACTCGATGACGGCAAGACATACCAGGCGCCCGAGGAGTTCAACTTCGATGGGCTGAAGGCCGGTGTGAAAGTGGTGATCTTCTACACGGAAGTCGACGGCAAGCGGGTGATCAACGACCTCGATATCGTGCAGTGATTAGAGACTATATCCAGCCGATCAGTCTTTTCGCAGTGTCGATCTTCAAGATTCGGTCCTGCGGAATTTCCCCCTCGGCAGCCTCGTGCTTCGGCAGATCGGCGATCATCTTGAAGAGGCTGCGGATGACGCCGCCATGCGTGACGCAAACGGTTGGGCGCTCGACGGAATTCAACCATGAGCGGATGCGCCACGACATGATTTCGTAGCTTTCGGCATAGTCGCCAGGCGGGATGAAATCCCATTTGTTGATATTGCGCTCGATGATGCGATCGCGCTGGGTCGCCTTCAGTTCCCGGATGGTGAAGCCTTCCCAGTCGCCGAAGGAAACTTCGACCAGCCGGTCGTCGCTGCGGTAGTCCTTGGGCGGCAGGCCCATTGCCGTGCGCATGATCTCCATCGTCTCGCGCGTGCGCTGGAGCGGGCTTGCGACGAAATCGAAGGGAATGGCTTCTACCCTGACAATCTCGGCCATGTCGATGCCGTTCAGCCGCGCCTGTTCGCGGCCGATGACATTCAGCGGAATATCCTTCTGGCCTTGCAGACGGCGTTCAGCGTTCCAGTCGGTCTGACCATGTCGGACCACATAGATGAGCAAGGCAGGTTCCGCTTGATTTGACTTCGATCAGTCCTTGATAACTGAAATATCCGGCGCGTCTACCGCCTTCATGCCGATCACATGATAACCGCTGTCGGCGTGGTGTACTTCGCCGGTGACCGAACGCGAGAGGTCAGACAGCATGTAAAGGCCAACATCGCCGACGTCTTCGATGGTGACGGTGCGGCGGAGCGGAGCGTTATATTCGTTCCACTTCAGGATATAGCGGAAATCGCCGATGCCGGAGGCTGCCAGCGTCTTGATCGGGCCTGCCGAAATCGCATTGACACGGATGTTCTTCGGTCCGAGATCGACGGCGAGGTACTTGACGCTCGCTTCGAGCGCAGCCTTTGCAACGCCCATGACATTGTAGTTCGGCATGACCTTCTCGGCGCCGTAATAGGTGAGCGTCAGCAGCGAGCCGCCCTCGGTCATGAGTTTCTCGGCGCGGCGTGCGACGGACGTGAACGAGTAGACGGAAATCTGCATCGTCTTGGAAAAATTGTCCGGAGAAGTATCGACGTAGCGGCCGGTCAGCTCGTCCTTGTCCGAAAAGCCGATCGCGTGAACGACGAAATCGATCTTGCCCCACATCTTTTCGATGTTCTCGAAAACCGCATCGATGCTCGCTTCATCACTGACGTCACAGTGGCCGGCGAGTACGCCGCCAAGTTCGGCAGCCAGAGGCTCGACGCGTTTTTTCAGGGCATCTCCCTGATATGTAAAGGCAATTTCGGCGCCCTGTGTATGAATGGCTTTGGCAATGCCCCACGCAATCGAACGATTGTTGGCGACGCCCATGATGACGCCACGCTTGCCTGACATGAGGCCTGTTGCTTGAGCCATATTTTGCCCCCTAATGAACCAATTGGAAGTTGCCTATGGCATAGGCCGTTAATCGGTTCAAGATTGCGGGCAATCATCAACTGTTAGGGATCGTAACAAAGGGTGCGCTTGTCACGAAAATTTCACAGAAACAGCCCTTCGCGCATGCTTCTCATGAGATCCGTGACCTTATCATCCGGCTTTTCCCACAACATAATGCGCAGCTCGACGATCAGGTCGCCCTTTCCGCCTGTGTCGTCGGGCAGGCCCTGGCCGGAGATTCGGATCGTCTTGTCGGATCCTGACCAGGCGGGAACGGTGACCTCGACCGGCCCGTTCGGCCCGTCGATGCGCGCTTCGGTTCCAAGGACGGCATTCTCGATCGTCACCGGCAGCACGGTACGCAGGTCGAAGCCGTCGACGGTGAACCGCGCATCGGATGCGATGTGGATGCTGACGACCGCGTCGCCTCGCTGCATGTTCGGCAGCTTGTAGCCTTGGCTCTTCAGCCGGACCTGAAGGCCTTCCCGTGTCCCGGCCGACAATGCGAAGCTTGCCTCGCGGCCCTCGCCGAGCTGCACCGTGGTCCAGCTGCCCTTCAATACGTCCTCGATCGTGACCGTTACCTGTGCGGATTGATCCGGTGCCTTTTCAGGTGCGGGCGCGCTGCCGGTAAAGCGGCGCACAAGCGATGTCAGAATGCTCAAGGGCTGGAGAATGCCGCCAGCGGCCGCAATCGTCTCCGTGCTTTCTTCCTCGGGCTTTACAGCTTCCGCTTCGAGTTTGCCTGCCTCCGCCTCTGTCCGCTTGCCGGCATTTGCCTGTGGATGAGCCGTCGCGCCGGCGCTTGCAGCCTTGGCCTGCGCGCCAAAAATGCGCACGACCATGTCTTCGGCGGATTCCGGGCTGAAGTGCTGCTGTTTTGCCGCCTCGGCGGCGGCCTTCGCAGCCTTCTGCGCGTTGGCGCGGGCGAGTTCTTCCATCACCCGTTCGGCATTCGCCTGCGCGGCCCTCGCACGGACTGCCGCCTCGCGAGCCGCCTGGCGCTGCTGCATGATCGTCTCGCCATTCATTCGCGCCTCTGCCATCCGTGCGGCCGTATCGAAAAGGCTGCGCTTCTTGGGGTCCTTCAATGTCTCATAGGCACGACCGACCTCGGCGAAACGAGCCGTTGCGGTCGGATCGCCCTGGTTGTGATCCGGATGAACGGCCTTGGCCATGTTGCGCCAGGCCGCCTTGATCTCGTCTGTCCCTGCGTCCTGAGGAACGCCCAAAATCTTGTAAGGATCGCGCATTTAATAACCGCCGGTGTTGCGATGCGGCGTGCCTGTCCTTGCCCAGCACCCCGAAGCCCAATGACAACTCTCCGCGCGCCTTCCGGCATTTCAGACGAACCGGAACACGCGTCTACTAGCCGATCGTGCGTCAGAGTTACTAATCAGTCCTTATTTTTCGGGGAGGGGAATGCGGCTTTCGCCGCAAATGGTTAGCTTTCTGCTAAGCATTGCGGCTGCGGTCCGGCTGCGATTAATCATGTCTTGAAGCGGGTCAGCCTTCCGGCTGGAAGCTCAGCAGTTGCCAGTTGCCGCCGCCGACGAGGCAGGTCTTGCCGTAGAACTTGGCAATGCCGGCATAGGAGTGCCGCGTCGTGCGGAACTGGCGGCAGACCTGGCCCTGATCGTTGTTTTCGACGATCGTGTCGATGACGCCGGCGCTGCCGGTGGAGGAATTCGCCCAGGGCAGCGGCTGGCCGGCCATCCTCTGGATGTCGGCAGAGGTGACCGCGTTGCGAACCGTCATTTCGTCGGAAAGCGTATCGGTGCTCGGCGGCGTCTGCGGCACGGTTCCGGTGGCAACCGAACGGTCCACCTTCGAATCGCTCAGGAAGTCAAAACCGCCCGTCATGCAGCCAGAAAGCGGCAGCATCGCCGCGCCGATGACGAACAACGTGGCGCAACGGCACAGCAGGCCCTTTGTATGGCGATTTGACTTTGCTATGACTTCCACCCTGCGTCCTGTCCAGTCGTGAAAAGCTGGGCATTAAACCAATAAACCCGGGGCATTTGAGCTAATATGTCGGCAAATGAGTTAATAAGCGGTGACTTCACCGAGCGCGACGAGCCGTTCAAGCTTTTCGCGGAATGGCTAAAAGATGCCGAGGGTTCCGAGATAAACGATCCGAATGCGGTAGCGCTTGCGACGGTCGATGAAGATGGCCTTCCCAATGTCCGCATGGTTCTCCTGAAGGGATTCGATAGCGACGGATTCGTCTTCTACACCAATTTCGAGAGTCAGAAAGGCCGCGAAATCTTGGGGCAGAAAAAAGCGGCCATGTGTTTTCACTGGAAAACGCTGCGACGGCAAGTGCGCGTGCGCGGTCCTGTGGAAATCGTGACCGAGGAGGAAGCCGACGCTTATTTCCAGACGCGCGCCCGCGGCAGCCGCATCGGCGCCTGGGCATCCAAGCAGTCCCGTCCGCTGGAAAGCCGTTTTGCGCTGGAAAGAGCCGTGGCCGAATATACGGCGCGCTATGCCATCGGCGAAATCCCGCGGCCGCCCTACTGGTCGGGTTTCCGCATCAAGCCGGTTTCGATCGAATTCTGGAAGGACCAGAACTTCCGCCTGCACGACCGCATCGAATTCCGCCGCAAGGCCCCGGAAGGCGATTGGCAAAAGATCAGGATGTATCCTTAAGCGGTTAACGGCCCATCAGCTTCAGCGGAATGCCGGAGGCGAGTGCCGAGACATAGCGCGGCTTCTGGTAAAAGCCATTGAGAGAAAGCCGCGGCAGATAGGTGGTGCTGCCGGGCAGGTCCGGCCGCATGACACCCGGCCGGGTCGTCCCCGCGACCTTGAACCTGAGTTCGGCTGCGATTGCCGCCTCGCGACGGATTGCTGCTTCTGGTGTGCCATATGGGAATGCGAAGGTTTGCGGCCGTTTGCCGGGAATCGCCTCTACATGGTCGGCGGAAAGCGCTATTTCCTCCCGTGCTTCGGCTTCCGGAAGCCGCGCAAGCGAGCGGTGGCTGACCGTATGGGCGCCGATGGAGGCGAGGGGGCTTGCGTCGAGAAGATTGAGTTCCGCCGCGCCCATCACGAGATCGTCGACGAGTTCGGCCGGATCGATTTCATGGTGACGGGCGAGCGCATCGATCTTCGCAACCGCCGAGGCCTCGTCGGTGCCGTGGACATGGGCTGCTAACCGCGAGAATGCGGCATGCTGATCGGCCAATGTGAAAAGCGTGATGTTCTCTTCGCCTCCGCCGAAATCGAAGTGGACCTTTCCGGCCTTCCGCAAAACGGCGGCAAGCGTCTCCCACCAGATCGTGTGCGTGCGCTCCGTCAGGCCCTTTGCCACGAATACGGTAAAGGGTGC
>NZ_JABEPH010000696.1:0-920 GCF_013004495.1 Rhizobium sp. SEMIA 4085 | reverse complement strand
AAACAGTGTGCAGTCAGCGTTGGTGTTGTAAGTACGCGTTGACCGTTCCAAAGTGTGATCGATATTTTGGCCTGTTGGTTTTCGGGGCCGATCCTTCCATTTATCATGCTGCCCGCCCGCGCTATCCTGAAGAGACATGGCAGCTGTTGCGCGAGCGTTCTGACCTTGGACCCGGCATTGATATTCTGGAGATCGGCGCTGGTACTGGGCTTGCAACGGCAGAATTGCTGGCGCACAAGCCGCGGCTGCTGGCAGCGGTTGAACCTGACATGAGGCTGGCAGAGTTCCTGCGAACCTCGATCGCGGTTGACTGCCTGCAGGTGCTCGCGCTGCCCTTTGAAGACGTAAACCTGGAGCCTGCCTCGTTCGACCTGGTTGCAAGTGCGACGGCGTTTCACTGGCTGGACGCTGCGCCTGCTCTGAAACGAATTCATGGATTGCTGCGACCAGGCGGGGCCGTCGCCCTTTGGTGGAACGTCTTTGGCGATGAAAGTCGGCCCGATCCCTTTCATGATGCCACCAGGCATTTGTTTGTAGGCCATCGTGCCAGCCTGTCAGCGGGTGGGCCCGACAGTTCTCCTTATGCGCTTGATGGGGATGCACGAATTCGGGAGATCACAGATGCTGGGTTCATACCCGATCCTCCTGAATTTATCCGCTGGACATTGAGGCTTGATGCGTCCGGCGTACGCAGCCTTTATGCCACGTACTCTAATGTTTCCGCCCTTGCGCCTACAGAGCGGGCCCATCTGCTCGATGCCTTGGCCGAAATTGTTAAGGGGCAGTTTGCGGGCCGCGTAGATCGCAACAGGACAACTGCAAGGTCTACCGCCCGGCCCGCTTCGCTCCAGACAAGCGATGCCGGTTGGGACGCTCTGCGGGTATGCAATGTTATACTTTCGTGCGGGCACGCGCCGACG
>NZ_JABEPH010000695.1:0-924 GCF_013004495.1 Rhizobium sp. SEMIA 4085 | reverse complement strand
CGGAAAGCGCTAGAAGCCGACCGCGACTTGATGTATGAGGGCAGCGTCGGCGTGGCGACATGCGGGCCAAACATTGTTGTAGATACGGACGAAGCCGGGAGGGAGGTCCGCTGGGAGGCAACCGAGATCTGCGCCATCCGTTTCGATCGCTTGAACCCCTGCGCCCGGGGCATCATGACTACCCAGCACCAAATTACGGTCTCGCGCGAGGTGCCAAACCCGATGCCCGCCATGGGCCGCATCCGCATGTCGGCAGACCGCCGCGTGCGCGGCGTGATTTTCGGCTGGAATGCCGTACCGCGCGGCACCGGCCGGATCGCCATCGGCGATGCCGTCACCATCATCGAGGAACGGCCTGAAGGCTGGCCTTTCAAGATGCGCGCGGCGGGTTAACGGCCAGCTAGCGCCGCATCGATCCGTGCCATCATATCCCGGGCCAGCGGTCCCTTTTCCAAAGCGCCGGCGTTTTCCTCAACCTGGGCGACCGTGCGAAAACCGGGAATAGGCAGCGTACGCGGCGAGCGTGCCCATAACCACGCAAGAGCGCCTTGTGTCAGCGTGCGGCCGCCGGTGGTCAGCAGGTCGCGAACGGCTTCCAGGCGGGCTGCGAATTCCGGCGCGATGCGCCCATCCTTGAAATAAACCATCCAGTCGAGGCTCGTGGCCCGGACATCCTTGGCCCCGACTGTCTTCTGCGGCGTGAACTTGCCGCTCAGTAGCCCCATCGCCAGCGGTCCGCGGTTGATCGACAGCAGGCCGTTCTTCTCGACCACATCGATCATGGCCGGCACCGGCTCAAAGACATTCATCGTGTGCTGTATGGATACGAAGCCCTTGCAACCTGCGTGGCGGGCGGCGCGATCCGGGAAGTCCGTGCTCCAACCGAAGGCGTCGATCTTACCCTCCGCCCTGAGGGCTTCGGGA
>NZ_JABEPH010000694.1:0-925 GCF_013004495.1 Rhizobium sp. SEMIA 4085 | reverse complement strand
TAGCCCTGCGCCAAATGTGTGAAGAAAGACCCCTCTCCATCGGCCGGCTTTCGCTACGGTGCTGGCGCAAAGACGATCCAGCCGCTCGGCGGCTATTCCTGCCGGCGCATGAACAACAGCCGCCAGAGATACAATCCGATGTCCGAACACGCACGCGGCAACGCGATCGACGTCGGCAAGTTCGTACTGAAGAACGGCCACCAGATCGATGTGCGCAGGAAGGGCCTCTTCTCGTTCCGCGAGGGCAGGCTGCTCAAGGCCGTGCGCTCCGACAGCTGCCGGTATTTCAACACCGTGCTCGGCCCCGGCAGCAACCCGGAACACTGGAACCATTTTCACTTCGATCTCAGATCCCGCAAAGGCGGCAGGGTTTATTGCAATTAAGCCTGGTGGGCGGCCGAACCGGGACCGGTGAGTAGCGGATGGCACTTGGCGCCCAGAACCAAGAGCCAGGAGGACCGTTCGCATTGGCAATGCCTGCTTAAAGCGTATTGTCAGACCGCATCGCGAAAAGCGTCAACGCGATCCGATCCCGGCAGCCTTGCTCGATCCTGAGTGCTACTGATTGATCTCCGGTTCGACGAGCCGTGCCAGGTTTCGCAGCGACTCCTGCCAACCAAGGTAACAAGCCTCTGGTGGAATAACGTCGGGTACGCCTGCCTGCGTTATCTCCAGCTCTGTCCCGACCGAAACTTTCTTCAAGGTCACAGCGACTTCCATTTCGCCAGGCAAGTTGGGGTCGTCGAATTTGTCCGTGTAGCGCAGGCGCTCGCCTGGGGCGAGCTCGACATATTCGCCACCAAATGCGTGGCTTTTGCCCGTTGTAAAGTTCCGGAAGGACATTTTGAACTTTCCGCCGACTGTCGGTTCAAAGTGATGCACAGTGCAGGTAAAGCAGTTGGGGGGGAGCCACTTGGCGAGAGCA
>NZ_JABEPH010000693.1:0-949 GCF_013004495.1 Rhizobium sp. SEMIA 4085 | reverse complement strand
GAGTACCGTCGCGTCGCCCTTCGAAAACAGAAGGGCTCGACGCAGGAATTCCTCCATCATCGGCCCAAGGATGAACGCCAGCAACATCGGTGCCGGCTCCGCATCGAGCCGTCGGAAGATGTAGCCAGCCACACCGAACAGAGCCATTCCATAGACGTCGAAGACGTTGTTGTTGACGCTGAACACCCCGATCGTACAGAACAGGATGATGATCGGAAACAGAAAATGGTACGGAATAGCGATCATCCGGACCCAAAGTCCAATCAGTGGCAGGTTGAGCACCAGCAACATGAGATTGCCAATCCACATCGAGGCAATCAGCCCCCAGAACAGTTCCGGCTGGTCAGTCATGACCGAAGGTCCGGGCTGGATACCTTGAATAATCATGGCGCCGATCATCAACGCCATCACGGCGTTCGAAGGGAGTCCAAGCGTCAGCATTGGAATGAAAGAGGTCTGAGCGCCCGCGTTATTGGCGGACTCCGGACCAGCGACGCCTTCGATCGCCCCCTTGCCGAATTGCTCTGGATGCTTCGACATCTTCTTTTCAAGAGCATAGGAGCCAAACGAGGCAAGAGCCGCGCCGCCACCCGGAAGGATCCCAAGCAGAGATCCTAGAGCCGTTCCGCGAAGGATGGGCGCGATAATGCGCCCCCAATCCTCTTTAGTTGGCATGAGGCCGGTCACTTTTTTGGTCACGACTGAACGATCGGTCTCGTCTTCCAGGTTAGCAATGATCTCGCCAAGTCCGAAAACACCCATGGCTATAACGACGAAATTCAGGCCGTCGGCTACCGAGGTCATTCCGAACGTGTATCGTGGCACCGCGGAATTGACATCGGTTCCGACCATCCCAAGCAGCAGTCCCACAAGGATCATGCCGAGAGCGTGCAGAAGCTGCCCGGATGCAATGACAATCGACGCGATCAGACCCAGAACCATCAGCGAG
>NZ_JABEPH010000692.1:0-951 GCF_013004495.1 Rhizobium sp. SEMIA 4085 | reverse complement strand
GTCGTACCTTGATCACGTGCGGATCTATCTGCCTCATCGACTAGCCGCCCGTTTCCGCGAGATCCATGAAGCTGAGGAAGCGCTGCGATTGACCGTCGAGGGGGAGAACAACGGCAATACCGTGTTAATACGGGTTCCGCTCGCCTCTCGTCCTACACGGCCGAACGCTTTGGAAGCGGGTGCAGTTCGCACCGTGCAAGCTGGTCGAGATCAGATACATCCCCACTTCTATGCGGAAGATTCCGATGCGGCTGCGCTCGTGCTCGATATCCTTAGAGGGAACGGCGTTCCAATTACAGAAGCTGATCGCCAGAGGCGCGCGACGACCGTCCCGCTGGAGGCCATCAATGCTTTGATCGAGAGCGTTGCAATTTTGGATGATGATCCGGGTCTGTGGGACCTTGAGACAATTGAGGCGCTTCTTCGATCATTCTCGGATCATATGCAGGGCGGAGGCACCGTATATGTTCGCGAGGTGGAAGACACGCTAACGGAGCGCGGATGGTGGCGCGGCCGCCTGAGCGGTCAAGAGATCGCACTCCTCAGAAGAGTATCGCCTCAGGCACCGTCGCTCGCCTTGCTCTATGTCGGTGATCCAGACGAACCAATCGCCTGGTTCCCAACAGTTGTGATGCCGCAAGGCAGCCCGACCTACGTTTTCACGGGCGAGTAAAAAAGGGGCGCTCGGCGCCCCTCCATTTTTTCTAAGCTTGCACGTGGTTTTCAAGGTGTCGTTTGATTGAGCGAGCAACCGCCTCTCCTAATCGGACCGGCACCGCGTTTCCTATCTGCCGCGCTAGTCGGAGCTGGTTCACTCGCTCGCCCGGTGCGACAAATTCAAAGTCCGCAGGAAAAGACTGAAGGATGGCAGCTTCACGGATCGAAATTGCGCGGTCCTGCTCTGGATGACCAAACCGTCCATTGCCAATTCCCAAGCACTGCGTCGTGATG
>NZ_JABEPH010000070.1:0-19734 GCF_013004495.1 Rhizobium sp. SEMIA 4085 | reverse complement strand
GCTCTATCGCACCGCCCATGATGTGCTGCTGAAGCTCGAAACGGTGAAGATGCAGCTGACGGAAACGACCGAAACGCCCAGCGGCAAGTTGCGGGTGACCACCACCGTCGGCCTCGGCCAGGGCTGGCTGACGGACAAGATCCAGGAGTTCATGCAGCTCTATCCGGACGTTCAGATCCAGCTCATTCTCGACAACGAGGAACTGGACGTGAACATGCGTCACGCAGATTGCGCCATCCGCCTGCGCCAACCGCAGCAGTCGGATCTCATTCAGCGCAAGCTCTTCACCGTGCATATGCACGTCTATGCCGCCCCCTCCTATATTAACCGCTATGGCGAGCCTCAGTCGGTCGAGGATCTGGACAATCACCGCATCATCACCTTCGGTGAGCCCGCCCCCAGCTATCTGCTGGACGTAAACTGGCTGGAGATCGCCGGCCGCTCTTCGGACAACAAGCGGATTCCGCATCTGCAGATCAACAGCCAGACCTCGATCAAGCGCGCCTGCCTGCTTGGCATCGGCGTCGCCTGCATGCCGGATTACATCGTCGGACGCGATCCGGGTCTCATCCAGTTAGCGATCAACGCCGACGTGCCCTCGTTCGACACCTATTTCTGCTATCCGGACGAAATCAAGAATGCCGCAAAGCTGAAGGCATTCCGCGATTTTATCGTCAGCAAGGCGAGAAACTGGAACTTCTGATTCCCGTTTTTGTTCACTCAAACGCAGACCATGCAACCAACGCATGACTGGCATGCACAAAAGAGGGTTGCCGTTTGCTCAATTAAACACCATATCGCACTCAGCTGATGCACATGGTGGCTTTTCCTCCCAGTTCCACCGCATTAGCTGTTCCCCTCTGGAGGTTTTTGACCTTCACACCTTAAAGGGCCCCGAACTTTCGGCGGCCCTCTTTTTTTGCCCAGAATCGCTGCATTGCAACATAATTTGTGCAGCGCATGGCAGGCATGCATAATAATGCATTGAAAGCTGCCCAAGAAAGCACCATATCGCACCTAGCTGATGCACTTCGGTGGCTTCTCTCCCAGTGCCACCGCATTAGCTGTTCCCCTCTGGAGGTTTTTTGACCTTCACACCTTAAGGGCCCCGAGCTTTCGGCGGCCCTTTTTTTTGCTTAAAATTTAGGCGCCCTTCAAAGCCGAACAGCTCACGCCCTCGTGATTTGCATATCGAAAAGCGACGATCCATATATCGAAAGAATTCGATTTATAGTTCGGCACAAGACGATGGATAGAGATGAAATCCTGAAAGCGCTTTCCCATCCGATGCGGGTGGAAATCCTCAATTGGCTGAAAGATCCGAAGGAGCACTTCTCCTCCCAGGAGCACCCGTTGGAAATGGGTGTCTGTGCCAGCCAGTTCGAGCGCTGCGGCCTTTCACAATCGACCGTATCCGCTCATCTAGCAACATTGAGCCGCGCCGGCCTCGTCACGACCAGGCGCGTTGGCCAATGGATTTTCTACAAGCGCAACGAAGAAACGATCGCTGCCTTCCTCAAGCAACTCAGCCAGGATCTGTGACAGCCGGATCGACCTCGTCGCCACCGCACTTGCCTATCTCTCCGCCGGGTCGAGTTTGCCCACAGTGGCGGAGTGATCCTCCCGCCCCGCCAGAACAGGAAAGGACTTCCATGAACAAGCTTCTCGAGCCCGCGCAGATTGGCGACATTGCCGTCAGGAACCGCATCGTCATGGCACCGCTGACCCGCAACCGCTCGCCCGGTGCGATCCCGAACGATTTGAACGTCGAATATTATCGCCAGCGCGCCACAGCCGGCCTCATCATCACCGAGGCAACGGCCATCACACACCAGGGCCAAGGTTACGCCGACGTTCCCGGCCTCTACAAGAAGGAAGCCCTCGATGGCTGGAAGCGCGTGACGGATGCCGTGCATGCAGGCGGTGGCAAGATCGTCGTGCAGATGTGGCATGTCGGTCGCATCTCGCACACCACGCTGCAGCCGAACGGCGGCAAACCTGTCTCCTCAACCAATAAAGTCGCGACGGCGAAGACCTATCTGGTCAACGCCGATGGCACCGGCAGCTTCGCGGAAACCTCCGAGCCGCGTGCGCTCGAGACATCTGAAATTCCCGGCATCATCGAGGATTATCGCAAGGCAGCGCGCGCTGCGATCGACGCAGGCTTCGATGGCGTCGAAATCCACGGCGCAAACGGCTACCTGCTCGACCAATTCCTGCGCGATGGTATCAACGACCGTACCGACCAGTATGGCGGTTCGATCGAACATCGCGCTCGCTTCACCTTCGAGGTGGCAGATGCCGTGACACGCGAAATCGGTGCCGGCCGCACGGCGATCCGTATTTCGCCGGTCACACCCTCGGGCGAAAGCTATGATTCGAATCCGCAGGCGCTTTTCACCTACGTCGTCGAAGGCCTCGCCAGATATGAGCTCGCCTATGTCCACGTTATCGAGGGCCAGACGGGCGGCGAGCGCGACTATACGCAGGGGACAAATCCGCCCTTCGACTACAAGAACCTGCGCCAGACTTATGAAAAGGCGGGCGGCCATGCAAACTGGATGGTCAACAACGGTTACGACCGTCAGATGGCAATCGATGCCGTCGAAAGCGGCCGCGCCGATCTGGTCGCCTTCGGCAAGCCCTTCATCGCCAATCCGGACCTGGTCGAACGCCTGCAGAAGAACCTGCCGCTGAACACGCCGGACCAGGCCACCTTCTATGGCGGCGGGGCAAGGGGTTATATCGACTATCCACTGCTCGAAAAGGGCGCCTGACCTTCAGACGTACCGGACGAGATCCCGCCTTGCGCGGGATTTCTTTTTCAACTCCCGCCGTTAGAATGCGGCCATGTTCGAATCCCATCTCGACCGCTGGTCGCTTGCGCCGGACGGTGAACCGATCATCACCCATTCCAGTCACCTCCTGCCCGTCCTTTGGAACGGCAAACCGGCAATGCTCAAGAAGTCTCGTGACGAGGCCGAAAGGGCCGGCGGTGCGTTGATGCACTGGTGGGACGGCGGCGGTGCCGCCCAGGTTTATGCTCATGACGACGAAGCTGTTCTGCTCGAACGGGCGACGGGCGGCCGCTCACTGCTGAAGATGGCGATGCATGGCGAAGACGATGAGGCAAGCCGGATCATCTGCCGCACC
Source organism: Rhizobium sp. SEMIA 4085 (assembly GCF_013004495.1). Lineage (NCBI taxonomy): Bacteria > Pseudomonadati > Pseudomonadota > Alphaproteobacteria > Hyphomicrobiales > Rhizobiaceae > Rhizobium > Rhizobium sp. SEMIA 4085. The sequence goes on along the minus strand of NZ_JABEPH010000070.1, from coordinate 16,581 downwards.
GTCGAAAGACTTCACGCACCGCGGCAAAAGCCCCCGCCCAGCCTCATTCCGCTGCGCTGCTGGTTCCGGGAACTGGCGCCTGCAGCGAGAGCCTATGGCGGCATCCTTCCCGAATGCAGTGCTATCGCCGAGACGCTGCTTTGCGACCCGCGCGATCCGGTCGTGTTGCACGGCGACATTCACCACAGCAATATTCTTGATTTCGAAGAAGACGGGTGGCTAGCGATCGACCCGAAAGGCCTGATCGGCGAACGCGGCTTCGACTATGCCAACACTTTCGCCAATGAAGACCTTCCGGCCATCAGCGTGCCGGGGCGCCTCCAGCGCCAGCTCCGGATCGTTTGTGCCGAAACCGGCATGGAGTCCAAACGCCTACTGCAATGGATTGCCGCCTATTCCGGCCTGTCAGCGGCTTGGTTCCTCGGCGATAATATGAATACGTCGGCAGAGAGCCCGCTTGCCGTCGCGCGCATCGCTCTGGCGGAGTTGCGGCAAGCCTAGCGGCCTCCTTCAATAAAGGTCAGGGGATGTTTTCTTCATGCGGCAGATCGTGCCACGCGCAAGAGCCTGCGCTTGAGCGCCGCGGAAAAGCGGCTTCATCAACATGGTCGTCGAACGAGCGCTCGGCTCAGGCACGCGGAGAGACATCGGCGGAACCGCCACCCTTCCATTTGGTGTCGACGACTTCCGTCTCCGGCCGGTCGCCGCCTTCGGCATATTCCTCATGCCATTTGCCTTTCTCATCCTGCCAGCTGATCTCGGCGGAATCGCCGCCGACCTGCTGTTCGGCCGCGACGATGCGGGCTGCCTCCAGCGCTTCGGCATGCGACGGGAATGCTTCGGAATAGACTTCTCCCAGCCGGTAGGCCCAGCCGCCGTCATGGGGAACGACCTCGTAAACCACCTTGATCATGCACCTCTCCTCTTTTCTCGTTACCCGATCTGTCGACAATCAGCCGAAGGTCGCCGGACTGCATCCGGTACCATCGCGCGCGGCAAGGCGAGAATTACGAGGCACGCCGCGATTGCTTCCGGCTGACCAATATCGGCAGTATTCCATTAAATGCACAAGACTGCAAATTCGCCCCGCAGTCGCGCTGCCTGATGGGAAAGATCATCGGCTGTCGAAGAACGGAATCAGAATTTCAGGCCCGGCGGATAACCTGCCAGAGCCTGGTCGAGCGTCACAAGCTGCAGTGGCGAGCGAAAGGCGGCCGAAGGACCGCCTCTGGCAGGGGATCATCGAAGTCGTCGGATGAACATCTCCCCTCGTCATGCCCCTTATAGCTTCGGCCGGATCAAGGCTCACCCCCGCGCCGCTTATGCGCAATAACATCGAAGACCGGACGGTTTCGCGTTACGACAATCGTGTTCCCTTCCTCGACCTCACGGGCAAGCTCAGTCTGGCCGTCTCGCGAGCGGATCGAGGTTTTCATACATCAAATGCACGCGCAGCCACACCGTCAACGATCGAATGAAAAGGGAAAAGCCCGCCATCGCTGACGGGCCTTTCTTCAATTCTGCCAACTGCTTACTTGCAGGCGGCGCAGAAGCGCTGGATGCGCTTGCAGGCTTCCTCGAGCAGAGCTTCCGAGGTCGCATAGGAAATGCGGAAGTTCGGGCCGAGGCCGAAGGCCGAGCCGTGCACGACGGCGACGCCTTCACTTTCAAGCAGTTCAGAAACGAAATCTTCGTCGGTCTCGATTGCCTTGCCCGAAGGCGCGGTTTTGCCGATCAGGCCGGCGCAGGACGGGTAGACGTAGAAGGCGCCCTCCGGCGACGGGCAGGTGATGCCTTTGGCCTGGTTCAGCATAGAAACCACCAGATCGCGGCGGCCTTCGAAGATCTTCTTGTTCGCCGGGATGAAATCCTGCGTCCCGTTCAGCGCCTCGACGGCGGCCCACTGGGCAATCGACGTCGCACCCGAGGTCTGCTGGCCCTGGACCATGTCCATCGCCTTGATGAGTTCAAGCGGTCCGGCCGCATAGCCGATACGCCAGCCGGTCATCGCATAGGCCTTGGAGACGCCGTTCATCGTCAGCGTGCGGTCGTAGAGCTTCGGCTCGACTTCGACCGGCGTGACGAACTTGAAGTCGCCATAGGTCAGGTGCTCGTACATGTCGTCGGTCAGCACCCAGACATGCGGATGCTTGAGCAGCACGTCGGTCAGAGCCTTGAGTTCGGCATGCGTATAGGCGGCACCTGACGGGTTCGACGGCGAATTGAAGACGAACCACTTGGTCTTCGGCGTGATCGCCTTGTCGAGATCCGCTGCCTGGAGCTTGAAGTTGTTTTCCTGCGTGGTCGAGACGATTGCAGGTGTGCCGCCGCAAAGCGCCACCATCTCCGGGTAGGACACCCAGTAGGGAGCCGGAATGACGACTTCATCGCCCGGATTCAGCGTCGCCATGAAGGCGTTGAACAGGATCTGCTTGCCGCCGGTGCCGACGATCGTCTGCTCCCAGGAATATTCCAGGCCGTTCTCGCGCTTGAACTTTGCGGCGATCGCCTTGCGCAGTTCGGGGATGCCGGAAACCGGCGTGTACTTCGTCTCGCCGCGATTGATCGCGTCGATGGCGGCTCTCTTGATATTGTCCGGCGTATCGAAGTCCGGCTCGCCGGCGCCGAGGCCGATCACATCGCGCCCCTTTGCTTTCAGCTCACGCGCTTTCTGGGAGACGGCGATGGTGGCTGAAGGCTTCACACGGGAAAGAGCATCGGCAAGAAAGGCCATGATATCGGTCCTATACGGTTGAAACGGGCAGAAGGCCGGGACCGGAGTTCTGCGGTTAGCTCTATGTCCAATGTGCGGCGGCATTTCAAGCGCAAAGGCGTGATGGTGCCAATGATTCTTATTGATCAATTACCGGGCGCGGCGGCCGAACTATGAATCACTTTGCGAAGAACGTGAATCATTCTCTGAACGAGATGCGGATTTCATCCCTGGAATCAAAAACTTCGCCGGATTCGGACTTTGCCATGATTATGCCGCAACAAATGACACGGCATGCCGCAATTCGGTCGCGAGCCTGCCGGGATCTATGCCTCATCTATAGCGCTCCGCAATTGGTTGTTGAGGTATGCCAATGTTTCTGGAGGACGAGCGAGCAGCAGCGCGGCTTCGCGCCCGCCGGGTTTCGCTTTCTTTTCTAATTGCAGCAGGCGTTGTCGCCGCTTCGACGATGACGGCATTCGGGGTCATTTCGACAGCTCGGGCCGAAGGGATGCCGCAGTTGCAGAAGATCGAGCAAACAACCGGCTCCGTTGCCGCGCCCGTGCCGGCAGCAACTGAAGCGGCCGCTCGGCCTTCGGCTTCGGCGAAGCCGCCGCGGATAACGACACGCGCCGAGGGGCAGATCAGGCGCGGGCTGACCATGCTGCTTTTCGCCTTGACCGCTGCGGGCGCACTTGCAGTATGGCGCCGCCGTATCAAGCACCTAATGACCACGAGGACCCGGTAATGATGTCAAGTCCCCGCGACGGAAACCGGCATCAGGATGCGTACGGGTTCGAACCGCTTCCCTCCTACCTCGAACTGGCCATGGCGACCGCGGCGGCCACAGCCCATGACGGGCCGAAGCAGCGTGAGAAAGGCCTGCTTTTCTCGCGCTTGTCTGCGGTCGAGCGGATGATTGCGCTCGGCATCGCCGGGCTTGCGCTTTATGGCGTCGCGCTGATGAGCGACGGCTTCTACATCAAGGGTAAGGCTGCCGTCGCGCAGATCCTGCTGCAGCGCGCCTTCGCGGGACCCGAGCTGGTGGACACGACGCCGACCGCCTCCATTCAACCTCAAAACACAAAGCCGTTATCCGCGCCGCAATAAGGTTGAAGCGCCCTGCCCTCCGCTCCACGTTGCAAGCGGATGAAAGCGACTGGAAACGCCACATGACTATCCCCAAAACATTCGCCGCTTCGCTGCTTTTCGGCGCGTCGGTCCTCGCACCCGGGTTTGCCGCGGCGGCAGACAGGGTCGAGACCGAAAAAGTCGCGGTCAGCGTCGAAACCCTGGCGGAAGGGCTGGAGCATCCCTGGGCTGTGGAAGTGCTGCCTGACGGCGGCTATCTGGTGACCGAACGGCCTGGGCGGATGCGGATCGTCAGGGACGGCACGCTTTCAGATCCGATCGGAGGCGTGCCGGACGTTCGCGCCCGTGGCCAGGGCGGCTTGATGGACGTGGCACTTGCGCCGGATTTTGCGACGAGCCGTACGATCTATTTCACGGCATCGACCGCCAATCGAAGAGGCTCGGGAACTGAAGCCTTCAGCGCCACGCTTGCCACCGACGGCAGCAAACTCGAGAACGTGAAGACGATCTTCACGATGAAGCAGTTCACCGGCGGCAGTATCCAATACGGATCGCGCATTGCCATCGCGGGCGACGGTAGTCTCTTTATCAGCATTGGCGACCGCGGCGACAGAATTCGCTCGCAGGACTGGAAGGATGATGCAGGCTCGATCGTGCATATTAATGCCGATGGCAGCATCCCTGCGGACAACCCGTTCAAGGACAGCGGAAAGGCGCTTCCGGAAATTTGGTCGAAAGGCCATCGCAACCCGCAGGGCATCACCTTCGACCTTGCCGACGGCAAACTCTACACCGTCGAGCACGGCGCGCGCGGCGGCGACGAAATCAATGTCATTGAACCCGGCAAGAACTACGGCTGGCCGATCATCAGCTATGGACGCAATTACTCCGGCTCAAAGATCGGTGAAGGCACGGCCAAGAAAGGACTGGAACAGCCGCTGCATTATTGGGATCCGTCGATCGCGCCGGGCGCGCTCGCGATCTATCGCGGCAGAATGTTTCCAGAGTGGGACGGCGACTTCCTTGTCGCAGCACTCAAATTTCAACTGCTCTCCCGCATGCAACGCGATAAAAACGGTACCTTCGTTGCAGGGGAGCAGATTTTCGAGGGTGATTACGGCCGCCTGCGGGATGTTGTCGTCGCACCGGACGGTGCGCTCTTGATAGTCACGGATGAGGCCGATGGCGCACTGCTGCGTGTCTCGCGCTCCGACCGCCAAAACGGTTAGACACTGCGCAGTTCATTGCCGATCACGAATTTCAGGCCGGACCAGACGGCATCGACCGAACAGAACCCGACGTCCACGAGACCGCGCGGAAACAGGATTTCCGCAGCAAATCCTCATATCGTCGGCAGGCGCGCTGCCTTCTTCGGGCAGGATATCCAGAGTATGCCGTCAGGCTTCAAGGCCTTCAAACGGTGACCCGCCATGCCTTCCAGGGCAACTCGCTTGGCTTCGAAGACATGTATGTAGTCAAAACATGTGCCGTCTACGGGCAGCGCATCATCAACGCGCGAGAAGCCGGCAAAGCCGCGGATCTCGCCGATGGCGTCGGGCACGGCGATCAGCAAGGCCGCCTGCCCGTCCGTCAGGTCGAGCTTTTTGGCAAGCGAAATTCCGGAGTAACCGGGCGGTCATTCTTCCGGCCATGCACGCAATCTCGGCACTCGTAAGGAGCCTTCTTCGCCCTTGCCCAAACGAAATGCAACTGGTAACCGTCCGCGATACAGCCTGCCCCACATCGAGGACTGATATGACGCGCCTCCAGGCGAACCTGCTTCTATTGCTGGCTGCCGCCATCTGGGGCGGCGGCTTCGTCGCGCAGTCGACGGCCATGAAGGCAATCGGTCCGTTCTGGTTCATAGGATTGCGTTTTGCAGTCGCGACCGTCGCCGTCCTGCCTTTCCTGTTCCTTGAAGTGCGCAAGGCAAGTGTCCAGACGACGCGCCGCCATCTGGGGCGTTATATCTTGATCGGCCTTGCCCTTTTCGGCGGCGCTTCGACGCAACAGATCGGGCTTCAGACGACGACCGTGACGAACTCCAGCTTCATCACCGGGCTCTATGTTGTCTTCGTGCCGCTGATCGCAGTCGCCTTCCTGCGCCGACCGCCGCACTGGATCATATGGCCGGCTGCCATCATGGCCGTCTCCGGTATCTACATGCTGTCCGGCGGGCATCTTTCCGCGTTGACCACGGGCGACGGCCTGACAGTCGTCTGTGCCGCATTCTGGGCGATCCAGATCACGCTCGCCGGCACGACGGTCTCCGAGACGGGAAGGCCGCTTACGCTGTCGGCATCCCAATTCGCCGTGACGGCGGGCGCCGCGCTCTTCGTGGCCGCAATTGTCGAGCCTATCAGCATGGAAGCGATCTTGGGCGCGGCACCGGAGATCCTCTATGTCGGCGTCTTCTCTTCGGGCGTCGCTTTCGTGCTGCAGGTGATCGGCCAGCGCTATACCACGCCGTCGCAAGCCGCCATCTTCCTCTCCTCCGAAGCGCTGTTCGGCTCGGCACTCGGCGCACTGCTGCTTGGAGAGACGATGCCGCCGCTCGGCTATGCGGGCTGTGCGCTGATGTTTATCGCTATGCTTGTGGTCGAATTGGTACCGGAAGTCGGAAAAAGACGCGCCCAGCCCGCTTGAGGTATGGCTTTTTCCGGGTTGGACGGCAATTCTGGAAAAAATTTAGCGCGCCGTCCAAGACGCGCTATCATTGCATTTTTGGGAAAAACTGCGCTCAACTTATATTGCAAGCAATACAAAACCTTAATCATACGTGGACTGCGAGCGAAATTTTGCGTTTTGACGCCAATAGGGATCGCCGACCTGAATGTGCTTTCGATAACACGTTAAAAAACTTTTGCTTGCCAATTCCCCTTAATCGCAGCAATCTCACGGCGTTCGGGCATTTTGCGAGCATGGGAAGTCCTTAAGTATGTGCGCGCCGGAAACGCTAATATTCCGGTCAGCCGGTCTCGCCAAGATGGGGAATAATCCCGTCATGAGACAGGCCGAGGTAGAGGGGACCTTTTTCTCGAATTTCAAGAATTGCCTGCCAACGCCCCGCAAGGGACATAGTTGATGCTGCCCGTGTGGATGGCGGGCAGAGAGAAAGGGACCTGACGCATGGCCGAGACTGGCACTGTAAAATTCTTCAATACCGACAAAGGCTTTGGATTCATCAAGCCGGACAAGGGTGGCGCCGACATCTTTGTTCACATTTCCGCCGTTCAGGCTTCCGGCCTTGCCGGGCTGACGGAAAATCAAAAGGTCAGCTTCGACACGGAGCCGGATCGTCGCGGCAAGGGCCCCAAGGCCGTCAATCTGCAGATTGCGGGCTGAGTCCTCTCCAAGGCCGTCGAATTCGAGTTGAGGCCCGGCAGCGATGCCGGGTTTTGTCATTCAGCGTCCGTTCAGATAGCCGCCACTATGTTGTCATCATCACGGTGCAGGAACCGCTCACGGGGTTCCAAGAACAGGATATAATCATGAACAGGCTCGCCAAGACATTTCTTCTGACCGCTACTGCCGCAGCCCTCACCCTTTCTGTAATTGGCGAAGCATCCGCCCGTGACCGCTGGCATCGCCATCACAATGGCGACGCAGCGCTTGTCGGCGGCGCCGTCGGTCTTGCAACCGGCCTGATCGTCGGCTCGGCCATCGCCAATCAGCCACGCTATTATGAAGAGCCGCGCTATATCGATCCGCCCTATGAGCCGGAATATGAAGCCGTGCCGGTTTACCGCGCACCGCCGCGTTACTACGCCCCTGTCCGGGCTGATATCGAGCCCTGGACGCCGCAGTGGGAGCGCTACTGCTCCTACCGCTACCGCAGCTTCGATCCGAGAAGCGGCACCTTCGTCGGCAACGACGGCCGCGAGCACTTTTGCACCGCAGGCTGATCCGCGGACCAATTTTAAACGCAAAGCGCCGCTTAACGGGCGGCGCTTTTGTTTTGATCGTCTGTCGAGATCAGATACCCCTGAGGAACGGGTTGCCGCGTCGCTCGTCGCCGATGCGGCTCCCAGGGCCATGGCCGCAGATGAAGCCGACTTCATCTCCGAGAGGCAGGACCTTGTCGCGGATCGAACCCAGCAGCTGCTGGTGATTGCCACCCGGCAGATCGGTTCGGCCGATCGAGCCGTTGAAGAGCACGTCGCCGAGATGGGCGAAGTTCTGGGCGCGATTGAAATAGATGACATGGCCGGGCGCGTGGCCGGGTGTGTGATAGACTTCAAACTCGTGGCTACCGAAGGAAATCCTGTCGCCATCCTTCAGCCAGCGGTCCGGCACGACGTTTTGAAGACCGGGAATGCCGTATTGCTGCGCCTGCATCTCGATCCGTTCCAGCAATGGCCGATCGTCCTCGTGCGGACCGACGATTTCAACGCCGAGCGCTTCCTTCAGTTCTTTCGCGCCACCCGCGTGGTCGAGATGCCCGTGCGTCAGCCAGATCTCTTTGATGGTCAGACTGTTCTCTTTAAGCGCTTTCAGTATGACCGGCACATCGCCGCCCGGATCGACGACCACGCCCTCCTTCGTGTCCGGATCGAAGAGAACCGTGCAGTTCTGCTGGAAGGGTGTCACTGGAATGATGCCGGCCTGGAGCATGCCCATGATATGCCTCGCTTGTCTCTGCCTGCTTCCGATATAGCCGGAAAGGTCATCAAAGCCAGCCGCTTTTTGGTGGGCATCGCCCTTGCCTCACGCCTTCAAGACGCATCGTAACAACAGTTCATCGCTTCTGAAATGTCCAGGCCCTGTCGAGCTTTATCATTAGATTTCAATTCGTTGCGATTTTCCGATGAATCCAGATTTCAGCCCGCGCGGCCAAGCGGCGGAACTAGACGGTGAACGAAGCGTTTCATTCCAGCTAAAGCAAGGAGAAAAAGAATGACCTTCACGAGAAATCTTTTCCTGGCAGGTGCCGTGCTCGCCGCGAGCGCTGGCTTTGCCAATGCGGAAATGAGCGCGACGGCCATCAACGACCTCAACGTGCGTTCCGGGCCTGGCCCGCAATATCCCTCGGTCGGCGTCGCAACGCGCGGCTCTGCGGCCATCTTGGATGGCTGCATCCAGGGCAGCCGCTGGTGCCGCGTCGATGTTAACGGCATGCGCGGCTGGGTCTATGCTGAATACCTGCAGGTCGAGCACCAAGGCAACGCGATGATCGTGGAAGAGAACGAGGCCGTTCTTGGCGTCCCGTCTGTGACTTATGAGTCGACCGCAACCGTCGTGCCCGCCGATCCGCAGCCCGCGCCCGGCGATGAACTGCTTGGCCCCGTCGGCTCCGTGGAAGCGATAACGCCACCGGAGACGGTCCGCACCTATATCGAAACCACGCCGACGCAGACGGTTCAGCTGGGCGGCGATGTCGTCGTGGGTGCCGAGGTTCCGGATACCGTGACCTTCCAGGAGATTCCCGACTACCAGTACCGCTATGTGCGTATCAATGACCGGCCCGTGCTCGTCGATCCCGGCACCCGCCGCATCGTCTATGTCTATCAATAGGGGTGCAGTGTGAGGCGGTCGTTGGACCGCCTCATCCGTTAGAGTTTCCAGCAGCTTTCTCCCGCACCGAACCTCGCGGGTCGCTTTTGGCGCTCCTTTTCCTTCTTCGACATGATAAAATCGCACACGTCGCAGGAGCGGCGTGGGGCGGCGATCCGCATTGATCGCCCCGGGAGGAAACCACCGAAGAGCGCTTCCGGTCATCACGCAACTGAGTGACGGTGCATCGGCGGGCGCATCCGCGACCGTTGTCGGAATGATGAATGGTGCGGGCGCGGTGAACCAAAGTACGGTGCGCGGAAGGCGCGACTTGCACGATGGAGACGTTACTCGGCCGCGATAGACGCCCCCGGATAAACTTCCTTCATGTAGTCGTTCATCAGCGTCTCGGAGATCGTCGCCGGCGTGAATTTATAAGGTCCGATCTCGGAGACCGGCGTCACTTCCGCAGCAGAGCCCGTCAAGAAGCATTCGCTGAAGCCCGAAAGCTCTTCTGGCTGGATTGCCCGCTCGACGACCGGATAGCCGCGGCGCTTGGCGAGTTCGATCACCGTCTGGCGCGTAATGCCGTTAAGGAAGCAGTCGGGAAGCGGCGTATGGATGACGTCATCCTTGACGAAGAAGATGTTGGCGCCCGTCGCTTCGGCGACCTGGCCGCGGTAATCGAGCATCATCGCATCCGCATAGCCCTTGGCCTCCGCTGCATGCTTGGAGATGGTGCAGATCATGTAGAGGCCGGCGGCCTTCGACGAAGACGGTGCCGTCTTCGGATCGGGGCGGCGATATTCGGCGATATCGAGGCGGATGCCCTTGAGCTTTTCGGCGGGATTGAAGTAGCTGCCCCACTGCCAGATGGCGATCGCGACATTGATGCGGTTCGACTGCGCCGAAATCCCCATCATTTCGCTACCGCGCCAGGCGATCGGGCGCACATAGGCCTCGGAAAAACCTTGGCGCTTCAGCAGTTCGATAGTTGCCCTATCGAGTTCCTCGACCGAGTAAGGCACCTTGAATCCAAGGATTTCAGCGGAGTTGTGAAGACGCTGGTTATGCTCCGTCAGCTTGAAAACGCGGCCGCCATAGGCGCGCTCGCCTTCGAAGACTGCGCTGGCATAATGCAGACCATGCGTCAGCACGTGAACCTTCGCGTCCTTCCACGGCACGAATTCGCCGTTGAACCAGATTTCGCCATCCAGCTGGTCGAAGGGAACTGAAGCCATTCTCTTATCCTCCGGCGCCCGCACGCCATGCCTGTTGATTGTTGCCCATATTACGTTTTATCCACTACGCAGTGGGGAAAATATGCGTTGTATGGGGAGGAAAGACGGGCCGGTTTCGAACGAGCGTCCCGCCTCCGCAAAGTCTGGGGAAGCTAACAGCGGCGTAAAATTGTGTCAACAAAGCTGACATATCTTTGCTAAAGTTTCCCGGGGCCTGCAGAATGAGAAAGGAAATGACGTGGCGGCACGACAGACCAGCTCGAAAGTAGCCAAAGCCGAACCATTGGCCGCACCGATGGAAAACACCGGCACCATCGATTTCGAGATCATCGAGCTCTTCTTTTTCGCCTATCGCGATTTCGTCTCTGATCCGGATGCGATCCTCGAAAAGAGCGGGTTCGGCCGGGCCCATCATCGGGTAGTGCATTTCGTTAACCGTGAACCGGGCATGACCGTTGCCGATCTTTTGGATACATTGAAAATTACCAAACAGAGCCTCGCTCGAGTGCTCAAACAACTGATCGATTCGGGGTATATTCGTCAGGTTGCTGGGCCTGAAGATCGGCGCCAGCGTAAGCTTTATCCGACCAAGACCGGGCGCGAACTCGCGCTCGCTCTGGCGGAGCCGCAATCGCGCCGCATTGAGAGAGCATTCGACGGTGCCGCTCCGGACGTGCGCGAAAGCGTGAAGGCATTTCTGAGGGGTATGAGGGACAGGCAAACAACGAAAGCGGATTGAATGGCGGGGAAAACAATCATTTCTGATGACGCGGCGCATCTTCTGGTGGTCGATGACGACACCCGAATCCGCGCTCTTTTGAACCGTTACCTGACGGAGAACGGCTTCCGGGTGACCGTGGCTGCCGATGGTGCCGAGGCGCAACGCAAGCTCGCCGGGCTCGACTTCGATCTCATCATCATGGATGTGATGATGCCGGGCGAATCCGGCATCGACGTGACGCGCGGCCTGCGCGCCATTAAGAACGTGCCGATCATCATGCTCACAGCGCTTGCGGAATCCGACAATCGCATTGCGGGCCTTGAAGCCGGCGCCGACGATTATCTCTCGAAGCCTTTCGATCCGCGCGAACTGGTGCTGCGCGTCAATAATATCCTGCGCCGCAACGCCTCGGACGCGCCGAAGATCGAGCAGATCATGTTCGGCCCATACACTTTCTCGCTCACCCGAAAGGAATTGAAGAAGGCGACGGAAGTGATCCGCCTCACAGACCGCGAGCAGGAAATCATGCTGCTTTTTGCCAAGCGCGCCGGCGACACTATTCCGCGGCACGAGCTCATCGGCAACGACGTCGACGTCGGGGAGCGCACGATCGACGTGCAGATCAATCGCCTCCGTCGCAAGATAGAGGACGACCCTGCAAATCCTGTCTGGCTCCAGACGGTTCGTGGTATAGGATACAGGCTGAGCATCGATTGATGGCCTCAACGTCAGGATCGCGACAGTGATGGTAACTTTCGACTCCCTGCGCCGCGAAGAACGATCGCCAGCCTCCGGATGGAAAGGATTCGGCCGTTGGCTGCGCCGCCACCTGCCGACCGGCCTCTACGTCCGTTCGCTGCTGATCATCATCATTCCCATGGTGCTGCTGCAGTCCGTCGTCGCCGCGGTCTTCATGGAGCGTCATTGGCAGATGGTGACGCAACGCCTGTCGATGGCCGTCACCCGCGATATTGCGGCAATCATCCAAATCATCGAAACCTATCCGCAGGATACGGACTATAGGGAGGCCACGCGCATCGCCCGCGAGCAGTTGAACCTGCAGATTTCGATCGAGCCTGACGGAGATCTGCCGCCGCCGCGCGAAAAGCCGTTCTTCTCCATCCTCGACGGCATTTTGAGCGATGAGATCAGCGACCAGATCAAACGACCCTTCTGGATCGACACGGTGGGAGACTCGAGCCTCGTCGAAATCCGTATAAAGCTCGACGACAAGATTCTGCGCGTTTTGACCAAGCGCAACCAGACCTATGCGTCGAACACGCACATTTTCATCGTCTGGATGGTCGGCGCTTCTCTCGTGCTCATCGGCGTGTCGATCCTCTTTCTGCGCGGTCAGATTCGGCCGATCCTGACGCTCGCGCAAGCCGCCGAAAGCTTCGGAAAGGGACACAAACACGATGACTTCTATCCGCGCGGCGCCGACGAGGTCAGGCGCGCGGGTCTTGCCTTTATCCTGATGCGCGAACGCATCGAACGGCAGATCGAACAGCGAACCGCAATGCTGACCGGCGTCAGTCACGACCTACGCACGGTGCTCACGCGCTTCAAGCTGCAGCTTGCCCTCGCCGGCAATAGCCCGGAACTGCAAGGACTGAATGAGGACGTCAACGACATGCAGTCGATGCTCGAAGCCTACATGGCCTTTGCGCGCAGCGAGATCGAGGAAGATGTCGGAGAACTAAAGCTTACCGAACTGCTCGGAAAGATCGCAACGGATTTCGCTCTGCACGAAAAGCAACTCACCTATTCGATCGAAGGCGAAGACAAGATCTCAGTCCGGCCGAACGCATTTACGCGCCTGGTGACCAACCTCGCATCCAACGCCCGCCGCTATGCGAATACGCTGAACATCGAAGCGAAGCACGGCGCAAAATGGCTGACGCTGAATTTCGACGACGATGGCCCCGGCATTCCCGAAAAGAACCGCGAGGATGTCTTCAAGCCCTTCTTCCGTCTGGACGAAGCACGCAATTTGGACGATTCCGGCACCGGGCTCGGCCTTGCGATCGCGCGCGATATCGCCCGCAGCCATGGCGGCAATGTCACGCTCGGCGACAGCCCGCTCGGCGGTCTCCGCGCCACCATCCGCATCCCCGCGTGAGTTCCAGATGGCAATCGACCGGAAAGAAATGACCTGGCTCAATCCTCCGCCCTTGGCGGAGCTTCACGAGGGTGCATTGCATGTCCGATCGGGCGACAAGACGGACTTCTGGCAAGGTACCTATTACGGGTTCCACCGTGATGACGGCCATTTTCTCTATCAACGGCGCAAGGGCGACTTCACGGCGGAAGTGACATTTTCCGGACGCTATCAAGAGCTGTACGACCAGGCCGGCCTGATGGTCCGAGCAGGTTCAGCGTACTGGATGAAATGCGGAATCGAATATACCGACGGCGCAAAGCACTTCAGCACCGTCGTGACCAATGGCAATTCCGACTGGTCAGCCTTTCGCATCGAGCACGAATTCGCGCTGCTCTCCCTTCGCGTGACCCGCAACAAGGACGCAATTTTCATTCAGTACCGGACCGACCGGATCAGCGAATGGCGCATGGCGCGCCTCGCCTGGTTCGATCCGTCGATTGAGGAGGTTATGGTCGGCCCGGCATTCTGCTCGCCGCAGCGCTCTGGCTTCGAAGCCATCTTTCATGAGTTCACGCTGACTGATCCGGTCTCGCGCGACATTCACTGATCACAAAAGCTCGATACTTTTTAACATTCTAGAGAACTGGGATTTTCAGGGGCGACTGAGATCGCCCTTTCGGGTTCTCGGGAGACGGATTTAACTGCCTTCGATGGCCGTGTTCCGGCGCTAGATTGCATAGATAACATCTGGCACGCCAAATGAACCGAAGCTCGGATTACATCAGCTTCCTGCCGTTCGGCACCGGCTTGTCGGTTGCAGCAAGAACGATCGCACCCGCTTCGTCTTCGAAGCCGAGCGTCAGCACTTCCGACCGGAACGGTCCGATCTGGCGCGGCGGGAAGTTCACCACCCCGAGAACCTGGCGGCCGACGAGGTTTTCCAGCGTGTAGTGAATAGTGATCTGCGCCGAGGATTTCTTGACGCCGATTTCCGGGCCGAAATCGATCAGCAGCTTGACGGCCGGCTTGCGGGCTTCCGGAAAGGGCTGCGCCTCAATGATCGTGCCAGCACGAATGTCCACACGCTCGAAATCGGCGTAGGTGATGTCTTCAGCCATCGCGCATCCTCAACCGGCAAGCTCTTCGGCACGCGCGCGCGCAGCCGCAAGAGCCTCGTCAAACAGCGGCTGCATGCCCTCTTCTGCCATAAGCACTGAAAGGGCCGCGGCCGTCGTGCCGCCCGGCGACGTTACGTTCTGGCGAAGCTTCGAGGCGTCGTCGGGGGACTGGTGTAGGAGTTCACCAGCCCCCGCGACAGTTTCCCGTGCAAGGCGCATGGCAAGGTCCGCCGGCAGGCCAAGTTTACGGCCTGCTTCTGCCATACACTCGACGAGATAGAACACATAGGCCGGGCCGCTGCCTGACAATGCCGTCACGGCATCGATATCCGATTCGGCCGAAACCCACTCGACAGGACCCGAAACGCGAAGAAGCGAATGAACGCGATCGCGCTGCCCGGCGCTCACGCGCGGATTGGCGAAGGCGCCGGTGACACCGCGGCCGATCATGGCGGGTGTATTTGGCATGGCGCGGACCATGGCGGCTTTGCCGAGATGCTTTTCGAGGAAAGCCAGCGTCTTGCCGGCAGCCACCGAAACGACCACCGTCTTGGATCCGACGGCGCTTTTCATTGGTGGCAGGACTGTTTCCATGACCTGCGGCTTCACTGCGAGGAAGATGACATCCGCTTTCAGGCCGGCGGGAACGGTTGGGGCATGCGTCGCGCCCGCATCGCCGATCACCTTCATCATCGCGGGCGACGGACCCGGATCGACCACGACAACGGAGGATCCCGGAACTCCGCTCTTCAGCCAGCCGGAAAGCATCGCACCACCCATATTGCCGGCGCCGACGAGAACGACTGTATCGGAAGACGATGGTGACATTTTACGCTTCGCCGACCGTTTCGAAAAGGACTGCTTCCATGGCCTTGGCAGCATCCAGGCCGGACCAGATGACGAACTGGAACGCCTGATAATAAGCTTCGCAGGTATCGAGCGCGCTGGAAAGCAAAACTTCCACCTGACGATTCGTTGGCTCAGCACCGCCCGCCAGAAGCAGCGACTGCCGGAAGATGATCACGTCTTCCTGCCGCCACAGATCGAAATGACCCATCAGAACCTGCCCGTTGATCGCCGCCAAAAGCTTGGTGACCTCGTTGACGCGAGCTTCTGGAACCTTGATGTCGAACGCGCAGCCGAGATGCAGCGCCTCGAATTCCTCCATCCAGGAGAAGGAAACGTGGTAATCGGCCCACTTCCCCTCGACCGTCATTGCGATCTCGTCCTCGCCCGACCGCTCAAACGACCAGTCGTTATTGGCGGCGACGTACTCGATCATATCGACCGGGTTCGACTGACGCTCGAATTCCAATTCCATAAGGCTCATGCAGCACCTTCTTGACCGGAATGAATGCGACTGAACTTGGGTTTACGAACACAAGAAAAGACACACGCAAATACCGGAACCACCACTTGGATGTTCGTTGAACCGCTGCCAGACCTAACGCAGTGAACCTGCCCGGAGCTTACCAATGTCCGCTTCGAATCATCATTTAAAATCAGTGTATAACGCCCCCGGTGACAAGCCAGCCCCTCTCCGGTCATTTCCGGAAAGGCAACTGTGGACAGCCGTTCGGAATTTGATTTCAGAAGGAGGTTGTAAACGACTCTGCGTATTGGCTTTTTTGGCAGTGTCCACAGGTGGAAAACGACACCTGATTTTTTTGTCGATGAGGCGGCGTGCCGCTTAAGCGCCACACCGTGCCCTGTGCTTGAATGGGACTTACTTCGTTTTTGCAGCTAGCTTTGCTTCGAGCGCGGCGACTCGGGCAAGCAGCGCTTCGTTCTCGTCGCGCGCCTTGATCGCCATTTCGCGGACGGCCTCGAATTCCTCGCGCTTGACCACATCCATGGTGTTCAGCCAGCGTTCGGCTTGAGCGTTGAAGGCAGTCTCGATTTCCTTGCGCACACCCTGGGCAGCGCCCGCAGCATCCGTCATCAGCTTGGCGAATTCGTCCATGATGCGGTTTGTTCCACTGGTCATGGCGGTTTTTCTCCTTCCCACCACATGATTTTGTTGGGGCTGAGCCCCAAGGAAAGGGGTAAGGGCCGGCTCTTTTACACATCTGACGCGGCCGACGGGGGCGGCGGGGGAG
>NZ_JABEPH010000691.1:0-983 GCF_013004495.1 Rhizobium sp. SEMIA 4085 | reverse complement strand
TGCCTGAACTGTTATCTTATCAGCTGCGTCGACCATGATATGACGTCATACCTCATAAAATCCAAATCTATGCCGCGTCTGTGCGGGCCGCATGCCGTATTGGTTCTACGCGCCGTCCAGTTCGAGGATCGCGCGTGCCTCTTGGGGTGTAGCGGGCTCACGTCCGACTTTTTGGGCGATCTCGACAGCGCGCGATATGACATCCGCGTTCGTGGGCATACCGAACTCGCGATAGGGATAGTCGCCTATTCCTATAGCCATGTGGCCGCCCAGGCGGCAGATCGCAGGAGCGATGTTCAACAGATTGCCCCCAAGGCAATTGACCGTCCATTCGATCGGCCGGTCGTCAGGCAGAAATGCAAGATGCGCCATGAGCCCCGCCTCGGTCGGCGGATGCCCGGTGATGTATCGCCCTCCCGTTAGGTGCAGGAGAAAGTAGGCAGGCCCTCGCACAAGGCCCGCGTCCATCAGAGCGATCGCGCGGCGCGTGAACCCAACAGACCAGGAAACCAGCTTCGGCTTTACGCCCTTTGCGGCCAAGGTACGCGCGTAGTGCGCGAGACTTTCGGTCGTGTTGAGATACAAACGTTCTGGATTTTCGAACCTGCGCGTCTCGGCATCCCAAAGCTCGAGATTGGCCGAACCGGTATCGATGGGCGCAATGTCGGGCTTCGTAGCAGGGTCCAATGCCAGGGTTGCGACCGTGTCGATGCGCTTCATGGCGTCGGCATCATTCGAGATAAAGCCGAGCGTGGGAAGGATGAGTAGATCGGTCGCCCGCCTGACTTCGCGGATGATTTCGGCGTTTGCCTCAACGGTGTTTGTCGCACCGCCGTCGGCTGTCCTGGCGTGATAGTGCAGGATCGCCGCTCCCGCCTTGCGGGCTGCAACGGCGGCCTCAACGATCTCGTCGGCGGTGGATGGGGTAGTAGGGTTGGATGTGGGCGGCGCGGCGTCGTTGACGCTGGCTTCGGGGAGGCTTT
>NZ_JABEPH010000690.1:0-986 GCF_013004495.1 Rhizobium sp. SEMIA 4085 | reverse complement strand
GACGGTCAGAAGGACGTTACCGTCTGGTGTTCCAACGACTATCTCGGCATGGGCCAGAACCCGAAGGTGATCGAGGCGATGAAGAACGCCATCGACCACTGTGGCGCGGGTGCGGGAGGCACCCGGAATATCTCTGGCACTAATCACTACCATGTGCTGCTCGAGCGCGAGCTGGCCGATCTGCACGGCAAGGAAGCAGCACTGATCTTCACCTCCGGCTATGTCTCCAACTGGGCGTCGCTCGGCACGCTCGGCGCCAGGATCCCCGGACTGATCATCTTCTCCGACGCGCTGAACCATGCCTCGATGATCGAAGGCATCCGCCATGCGAAATGCGGCAAGGTGATCTGGAAGCACAACGACGTCGCCGATCTCGAAGCCAAGCTTGCGGCCGCCGATCCGAAGGCGCCGAAGCTGATCGCCTTCGAATCCGTCTATTCGATGGATGGCGATATCGCGCCGATCAAGGAGATCTGCGATCTCGCCGACAAATATGGCGCGATGACCTATCTCGACGAAGTGCATGCTGTCGGCATGTATGGTCCGCGCGGCGGCGGCATTGCCGAGCGCGAGGGGCTGATGGACCGGCTGACCATCATCGAAGGCACGCTCGGCAAGGCCTTCGGCGTCATGGGCGGCTATATCGCCGCCTCAACGGCGCTGTGCGATTTCATCCGCTCGTTTGCCTCCGGCTTCATCTTCACGACGGCGCTGCCGCCGGCGCTTGCTGCCGGTGCGGTGGCCTCGATCCAGCACCTGAAAGTCAGCCAGTTCGAGCGCGCCCGCCATCAGGACCGGGTGCGCAAGCTGAGATCATTGCTTGACCAGCGCGGCATCCCGCATATGCCGAACCCGAGCCACATCGTGCCGGTCTTGGTCGGCGATGCGGCGAAGTGCAAATGGATCTCGGATCTGCTGCTCGACAATTTCGGCGTCTATGTCCAGCCGATCAACTATCCGACGGTGCCGAAGAAGACCGAACGGCT
>NZ_JABEPH010000689.1:0-991 GCF_013004495.1 Rhizobium sp. SEMIA 4085 | reverse complement strand
GGATAAGGCCGTTACTCGGCAAACTGCATTTGGTGGAAAAGCTCATTCAGGAACGGCCGGAGTTTGTCGAATGCGACAAGATCACCGGCGACGATCCTTTTCTTGCCCGGCTGGTCGTCCGTTCGATCGAACGGATGGACGACGTCCTTGAAGCCCTCTCCGAGCACGCCGTTACCAGCACAGCCGTCATCAAGGGCACTTCCGTTAAACGGCGGCTGCCGCCCCTGTAGCAAGAATACGGAATAGCGCAATTGACGGTCGTTCGATTGCAGTTCGGTGCTTTTCAACATCCAATTCCGAGAAGTTCGGTATTGCTCCGAGGGCGCATCATCCTGGCTACAAGGTAGGTCGACATAGGATATAGGCTGGGCCAATTGCCTTTTTGAGAATCTCGGCGTTCACCATCCACCAAATTGCAGAAGTGCAATGCTCCGTCATGCCATTCTATGCCAAATCTCCTCGCGAGCATTTCCGAAGTATGATGCCTTGAAAAGGCAGACATGGTAATATAGGTTATGTCGACAATGATAACCGAAATACCTGGAGCATTCCGATGATCGTCTCTAAGGATCTTCGCATCTACAATGGTAAAGAGTTCGCGGATGCGCTGCAGACTGAGATGGACTCTTCTCCTAGGAGCGAAGCGAAGGCCAGAAAGATTGCCGTCAAGCGCAACCTCCGAACAGGCCCGGCATCCGCTTTCGCATCAAAGCTGCGCAATGCGATGGCCAAGGTTGTGCGATCCAAACCAGGGGCCGGCGTCGACGACACGATGGTCGTGGTGGTTGAGACCCCTAACCAAGCGGTTCGGGACACAATCCGTGACATCGTCGAGCACGTCCCCGGTATTATTGAGGCCCGGCAAAGCAAGTTGACGGACGATGCAATCGACGCCCTGGTATCCGTATATATGCGCACCGCTCCCAACGTGAAGGCCAGGGGCAGGCTACACGACAGCCACGCCAAGGCAGGGGACCGACACCTCACGGAA
>NZ_JABEPH010000688.1:0-878 GCF_013004495.1 Rhizobium sp. SEMIA 4085 | reverse complement strand
GTATAAGAGACAGCTCTCAAACCGGTCGGGAGCCGATATGGCCAGGGTACGGTAGTCACCGAGATCCGCCTCCTTCGTCAGCTTCCAATAGTCGATCAGGCGCCAAGGGCTGTTCGTTACGATTCGCCCTCGGTCGTTGCGGAAATAGGTGGACATGCCGGGATGGCTCCAGATCATGTCCTGGTGCATCTCTTGGATCGTCCGATTGTAGCGGTGATATACGTCTTGCCGGCATTCCACCTCGACGAGCTTCTTCTCTCCCATCTGGCGCAGAATGCTCAGCACGTAATCGATCTGGCTTTCGATCGTGAAGATGAAGTTGCCGCGGTGGCCGAGCGCCGTATTGGGGCCGTAGAGCATGAAGAAGTTCGGGAAGCCCGCCACTACGGTTCCAAGATAAGCCTGGCAGTCGTCATCGTTCCAGACCTCACGTACTGTCACGCCGTTGCGTCCGATCACCTGAACCGGAAGTAAGAAGCGTGTTATATCGTAGCCCGAGGCGACGATGAGAACGTCTGCCTCATGCGTGTCGCCATTTATCCCATGGATCGACTTGCCTTCAACATGCGCGGCGGCGCTGTCTACCAGTTTAACATGCGGCTTGAGTAGGGTCTTGTACCAGCCGTTGTCTAGGAGCATCCGCTTGCCGAATGGCGGGTACGGCGGGGGGACGATGGGCCGCAGGGCGGGGGGGCGGGGGAGGAGCGCTTCGGGCAATAGAGAGGGAAGGTCCCGGTGGGGGGGGGCGTCCCGCTTCTCAGACAACGAGGGGGGCGGGCCAGCGGGGGGCCCCGGCCCGGGCGCGCGGCCCTGCGAGTTGGCGAGGCACCACCCCGCGAGCCGGGGAGGCCGCTCGCAGCGCGGGTCCCCCGGCGGAG
>NZ_JABEPH010000069.1:0-19865 GCF_013004495.1 Rhizobium sp. SEMIA 4085 | reverse complement strand
TCGTAATATAACCCTGCCACCAGTTCGCCCCAGCACTTGGAAAGCCCGTAGGGGCTGTCCGGACGCATCGGATCCAGCGGCGAGACAAGCTGGCCGCGCGGATAAAAACCGGTCACATGGTTGCTTGAGGCGTAAACCACCCGTTCAATCTTATTGATCCGCGCCGCTTCATAGAGATTGTAAGTGCCGAGGACATTCGCATCCAAAATAGCGCGCATGTCGACGCCGCTTGCTATTCCGGCCAGATGAACTACGCCGTCAACCTCCTGCAGGGCAGCATTTGCCTCATCGCGCTTTGCAAGATCGGCTCTCACGAAGCTTTCGTTCCTGTCCAACGCTGCTGGCTCGTCGATGTCGATCAGGCGCAGGTGCTCGGCATGCGGCCGAAGAAGCGGCCTCAGCAATGTGCCTACCCGCCCGGCAGCGCCTGTGAGGGCAAGCCGCTTCATCTTTCTTCCTCCCATTGTCGCTCAAACGCCCTGGAACATGCGGGCGCGCGCATTCAATATGTGTCTCTTCATAGCGTCGTGGGCCTCGGCTTCGTTTCGCGCAAAGATCGCCGCCACGATGACCGCGTGTTCATCCTGGACGCTGCGTATCTGTTCGGGCGTACGTTTGAGGCTCAAGCTTCGCGTCACGGAATGTCCGATTGCGAAGTGCGGCCCGAACCATTCGCGTACCGTGATGTGGAACTGGTTCCCAGTCGCCATGGCAATTGCATCGTGAAGCGCCTGATCCTCCTCGGCGCCAAGCTTGCCGTCTCTCAGACATTGTTCAATCGCAGAAAGGGCAGCCGTTATCCGCTCCTTGTCGGCTGGTTGCCAATTGCGTGCGGCAAGTTCGGCAGCCTCGGCCTCCAAGCCGGCGCGGAACTCGAAGAAGCGCTGAACGTCTGCAAGCGAGCCGACCGGGACCATTTTCAGCATGGACGAGTCTGGTCGCTGCCGCACATAGGAGCCCGACCCCTTGCGCGAGACGACCAGTCCATCGACCCTTAAACGCTCGAGCGCTTCACGCACGACCGGCCTCGATGCGCCAAACATGATGGCAAGCTTCGATTCCGGCGGCAGCCGTTCATTCACCGGAAAGTTTCCGTCCGCGATCATCCCCACGATCTTCTCGTAGATGATGTCGCTGAAACGTGTTGCGCCCCTGCTGGGATCGGCAACGGCCGACAGTTTCATCATCGTCCTTCTTTCTGTCGCCAGGCAGCAATTTCCGCAGAGGCCCCATCACCGGGAGCGTGAGGGCCGGATATGCTCTGCCCGGCCCCCTTCCGCGCTTCGAAATCTTCGAGGGCCGCTTGCACGAGGGCCACGTTCGCGATCTCCTGCGATATTGCCGCGGGAATGGCGACCACATCGTTGTCGCCGACCATAGCATCACCCGCGCAGACGGCCACAGCAGGGCCGACCGGGCGCGGCGCCTGCGCATTGATCTTTTCAACGCCGCGAATGACGACATTTCGCAAGCCGCGCTTCAACAGCACTGCCGTCAGCGCCGCTGCTGGCACAGGCTTCAGTTTTTCGCACGCAGTACCCGGCAGATCCACGTCTTCGCACTCCCCCGCGACCGTCTTTTGCGGTGACTACAATCACTCTCGATGTCGAAGGGCTACTAAATCTGTCATTATCTGTCAACTCTTGTAATTATTTGAGAACATGTCTATGGTCGGCTCATGGCGCTGATTAGGGCGTCTTGCGCCGAGTTGGAGCTCGTCGCGCCGGTTCACACCAGCGTCGTTCCGGCACAAAAGGGGAGGAACTTCGATGCGCGATGAAATATTGTCTCGCGGCGTGACCAGGCGCGCCGTGCTCGGGGGCATGGCCGGTGTGGCAGCTCTATCCATTGCTGGACGCGTCGTTGCGGCAGGCGGCGAGGCGCCCGCATGGGCGCAGCTTACCAGGGACGGAGAGTTGCCGCCGCTTGCCGAACGGCTACCAAAGAAGCCGATGATCGTGACACCTTTCGAAAAGGTCGGCACCTATGGCGGAACGCTCCGCCGCGGTCTCAGGGGCTCATCCGACCATAACGGCATCCTGCGTATGGTCGGCAACCAAAGCCTCGTGCGCTGGAACCTGGAATTTACGCAAGTTATGCCCAACCTCGCTGAACGTTGGGAGATCAACGACGACGCCTCGCAATTCACCTTCCACCTGATCGAAGGGGTGCGCTGGTCCGACGGTCATCCTTTTACCGCCGACGACATCGTCTTCGCCATTGAAGATTGCGTCAAGAACAGCGAGCTCTACAGCTCGACACCTGCGCAGCTGTCTGTTGCCGGCAAGGCGGTCAAGGTCGAGAAGATCGATGATTTTACGGTGAAGTTCACCTTTGCAGCGGCAAACGCGCTCTATCTGGAAAATCTCGCGACACCTCTTGGCCAGCATCCGACACTCTTTCCGAAGCACTACTGCAGCCAGTTCCTGCCGAAGTACAATCCCAATATCGCCGAAGAAGTGAAAAAGGCAGATGTGGGAAGCTGGACCGATCTCTTCCGCGCGCGTTGCGGCGATATCGAGATCCCGTCGCGGTGGGGCAATCCCGACAAGCCGACGCTCGATCCGTGGATTGTGAAGGAGCCTTACAGCGGTGGCGCGACGCGCGTCGTCATGACCCGGAACCCCTATTTCTGGCAGGTCGACACCCAGGGCAACCAGCTTCCTTATATCGACGAGATCAATTTCAGCATCTCGCAGGACGTGGAATCACTGATGTTGAATGTCATCTCGGGAAAGATCGACATCCAGGAACGCCATATCAGCGTTCTTTCAAACAAGCCGACGCTCTCCCAGAACATGGAAAAAGGCGGCTATCGCCTGCTGTCGCTGGTGCCTTCCGCCTCCCAGCAGTGCCAGATCTATTTCAATATGACTCACAAGGATCCTGCACTGCGCAAGATGTTTGCCGACAAGTCGTTCAGGCAGGCGCTTTCGCTTGCAATCAACCGGCAGGAATTGATCGACATCGTCTATTTCGGCCAGAGCGAAGCCTATCAGGCCGGGCCTCGCCCAGAACACCCCTGGTACCATGAAAAGCTCGCGCGGCAGTTTAGCGAATATGATCCTGATAAGGCCGGCGCGATGCTGGATCAGGCCGGCTACAAGATGGATGGGAGCGGGTCGCGTCTCCGGCCCGACGGCCAAAAAGTGTTTTTTGCAGTCGACGTCATTCCGACGCTCTATCCAGATCTCGTCGACGCCCTGGAGCTGGTCAAGGCGCATTGGGCGCAGATCGGTATCGAGATGAAGGTCAACACGATCGAGCGCGCCCTCTACTACACACGCGGCGACGACAACGCGCATGATGCGGCAGTCTGGCCGGGTCCCGGTGGTCTTGATCCGATGCTTGACCCGCGCGACTTCTTCGCCTTCCACCCGCAAGGTTCGCGCTACGCCATTCCGTGGTCGCTCTGGTATACGTCGAACGGCGCACGCGGCGAAGAACCGCCGGAAAGTCAGAAGAAACGCATGAAGCTTTTCGACGAGGCCCGTTCCACCGCCGATCTTTCCAAGCGCGGCGCAATCATGACGCAGATCTTCGACATTGCAGCTGACGAATTCGAGACAGTCGGTCTCTGCCTTGCCGTCGGCGGTTTCGGCATCATCCGCAACAACCTGCACAACGTTCCAGGCAAGCAGCCCGACAGCTGGTCCTGGCCAAATCCAGGCCCTGCACTGCCCCAGCAATTTAGCTTCACGAGCTGACTTTGCCGCTCCAGCGCCGTCCCTTTGCGGGGCAGCGCTCCTTTCAAGCGCGCTGCCCGCAGCTCGGGAGCGGTGTTTAATGCAAGAGACGTCTCATGCTGGTCTTCATCGCTAAACGCCTTCTATGGATGGTCCCATCCCTTTTCGCCGTCAGCTTCCTTGCCTTTGTGCTTATCCAGCTGCCGCCGGGAGATTACGTCACGACATATATAGCGACGCTTGCGGCATCGAACGAAGTCATCGATCAAAACACCGCGGCGCAATTGCGTGAGCGCTTCGGCCTCGAGGACCCGATGCTCGTGCAGTATTTTAAATGGATATGGGGCATCCTTTCCCGCGGCGACTTCGGCATCTCCTTTGAATGGCAGCAACCCGTCTCTGGCCTCATTTGGGAGCGTATGGCGCTGACGCTGGTGCTCGCTCTTTCGACACTCATCGCCACCTGGGGGATCGCATTGCCGATCGGCGTCTTTTCTGCCGTTCGCAAATATTCGATCGGCGACTATTTCTTCACCGCCTTCACCTTCCTCGGGCTGGCTATTCCGTCGTTCCTGCTGGCGCTGGTGCTCATGTATATCGCGGCTGTCGAGTTCGGCCAGGATGTCGGAGGCCTCTTTTCATCCGAGTTCGAGACTGCGCCCTGGAGCATCGCCAAGGTTCTCGACCTTCTTTCGCATATATGGCTTCCGGTCATCATTCTGGCCGTGTCTTCTACCGCAAGCCTGATCCGCGTGATGCGCGCGAACATGCTCGATGAACTGCCGAAGCCTTACGTCACCACGGCACGGGCAAAAGGTCTTTCCGAGTTCAGGCTGCTGGTGAAATACCCCTTAAGAATCGCGCTGAACCCGTTCATCTCGACGATTGCCTGGCTCCTTCCAAACCTGATTTCCGGCTCCGTCGTCGTGGCCATTGTCCTCAATCTGCCGACGGCAGCGCCCTTGTTGCTGCAAGCGCTGATGGCACAGGACATGTACCTGGCTGGCGCCTTCGTGCTGCTGATCTGCGCGCTCACGCTGATCGGCTCATTGATCAGCGACGTCCTGCTTGCGCTCGTCGATCCCCGCATCCGCTTGGAATAGGGAGCCCTTATGGCCGACATTGCCGTCACAAATCTTGCACCGGATCGCGCCGCGGTCGCCTCGCAGTGGCAGCTCGTCTGGTGGGCTTTTCGTCGGCACCGGCTTGCCATGGTGGCCCTTGTCGTCACCCTCTTGATGTACATCGTTGCCGTCATTCCGGGCTTCTTCGCCATCAACGATCCGAACCTTCAGAACGCTCGGGCGACCTTCCATCCACCGCAGAGATTGCACCTCATCGATACCGGCGATGGAATTTCCATTGGCCTTCACTACTATCCGCTGAAGCTTACCCGTGATCCGCAAACTCTTGCCGCGATCTATAGGGAGGACCGGACGAAGCGTGTCGACGTCCGGCTGTTCGGGCGCGGCTATGAATATTCCGTGCTCGGCCTTTTCAGCACCAACATCCATCTGCTCGCATCATCCGAGAAGACCTCGCCCCTTCTTCTGTTCGGAGCGGACAGGCTCGGGCGCGACGTCTTCAGCCGGACGGTTCAAGGATCTCAGATCTCGCTGTCGATCGGCCTTGTGGGCGTCTTCTTCTCGCTGATGCTCGGCATCGTCCTCGGCGGCATTTCCGGATATTACGGCGGCCGCATCGATTTCTTCACGCAGCGGCTGATCGATTTCGTACTGTCCCTGCCGACGATCCCGATCTGTCTTGTGATGGCGGCCGCCCTGCCGCAGGGCTGGCCAGCTGCGCTTCAGTACATGATGATTACCATCATTCTGTCGCTGACCGGCTGGGCGCAGCTTGCCCGTGTCGTGCGCGGTCGCTTTTTGTCCTTGCGCACCGAGGAATTTGTAGCCGCCGCAAGACTCGATGGTGTTCGCGAAAGGCGCATCATCTTTCGTCACATGCTGCCGAGTTTCGCAAGCCACATCATAGCGTCGATCACGCTTGCCGTGCCGGCGATGATCCTTGCGGAAACCTCCCTCTCCTTCCTGGGCCTTGGCCTGCAGCCGCCGACCATTTCCTGGGGTGTGCTTTTGCGCGAGGCTCAAAACATACGTTCAATCGCTACGGCGCCGTGGCTCTTCATGCCGGGGGCGGCCGTCGTCGTCGCCGTCATGGCGCTCAATCTTCTCGGCGACGGCCTGCGTGATGCAGCCGACCCCTATAACAAATGAGGCCGGCATGACTGACATGGTTCCCATCACCGGCGGCAGACCGCTCCTGCAGGTGAACAACCTGACCGTCGACTTTGCCTTGCGCAACGGCGTCCTTCGCGCGGTTGACGATCTTTCCTTTTCGATCGATCCGGGAAAAACCCTCTGCGTCGTCGGCGAGAGCGGTTCCGGCAAGTCGGTGACGGCGCGTTCCATTCTGCAGATTGTAGACGCGCCCGGCCGCATCTGCGCAGGCTCTATCGTCCTGAACGGCAAAGACGGCCGTCCCGTTGATCTCGTCGGTCTCAGCCCGCGTGGGCGCCAAATCCGCGCCATACGTGGTCGCGATATCGCGATGATCTTCCAGGAACCTATGTCGTCACTGTCGCCGGTGCACACGGTAGGCGACCAGATCATCGAAGCCCTCCGCCTTCACACCAGAATGAGCAAGGCGCAAGCACGCGCCGAAGCGATATCCCTCCTACAGCAGGTGGAAATTCCATTCCCGGAAAAAGCGGTCGATCGATATACCTTCCAGTATTCGGGTGGCATGCGCCAGCGCGCAATGATCGCGATGGCACTCGCATGCAAGCCCCAACTGCTCATCGCCGACGAGCCGACTACGGCCCTGGACGTGACCACGCAAGCCGAAATCCTCGACCTCATTGCCCGGCTGCAGAAGGCCTATGGCATGGCGGTGCTCTTCATAACGCACGACATGGGCGTCGTGGCGCAAATCGCCGACGACGTGCTTGTCATGCACAACGGCGTTGCGAAGGAATATGCGCCGGTCGAGCAGATCTTTCATGCCCCGAAAGACAGCTACACCCAAATGCTGATCGGCTCCGTTCTGAAGCTGGAAGCCAAGGCCGAAATCAGGCTGGCGAGGACGCCGCTCGACAAGACGGCAGCGCCAATCCTCGAACTCCGCAACGTCTCAGTGGATTTCGGCGAGGTCAAAGCGCTCGACGACATTTCCATTTCGCTCCTGCCACGCGAGACGCTTGGCATCGTCGGCGAAAGCGGCTCAGGAAAGACAACGATGGGTCGCTCGATCATGCGCCTCATTGATCCGACGGCCGGCGAGATCGTCTATCGCCGCGCCGATGGTGGCATGATCGATCTGGCGACGGCGAAAGGACAGACGCTTGCCACGGCCCGACGCGAACTGCGCATGGTGTTCCAGGATCCTTTCGGCTCTCTCAATCCCCGCATGACTGTGTCTCAAATCATCGGCGAGCCGCTGCTTGTCAACGGCGTCGCGAGCGGGCGGGCGCTCGACGAGCGCGTCTGCCACCTGATGGAACAGGTGGGTCTCGATCCTGCGAGCCGCGAACGCTATCCGCATGCCTTTTCGGGGGGCCAGCGTCAGCGCATCGGAATTGCCCGCGCCATCACGCTCAACCCGCGCGTCATCGTTGCAGACGAAGCGACTTCGGCGCTCGACGTATCCGTCCGCTCCCAGGTGCTCGACCTTTTGATGCGCCTGCAGGATGAACTCGGCCTTGCTTACATCTTCATCAGCCACGACATCGGCGTCATTCGCTACATGTGCGACCGTGTCGGCGTCATGTACAAGGGCCGGCTTGTCGAGGTCGGGGATGCGGATAGGGTCTGCAACACGCCCGAGCACGCCTACACGCAAGCGCTCATCTCCGCCATTCCGCGCCCCGACCCCCGCGATCGCGATCGCACGCGGCGTTTCCGCTACGTCGAACCAGGCAACTTGAAGAACGGGAGTTCTGTGCGATGAAGATCACCGGAATTAGAACCTTTCTGATGCATGCGGGCCAACCTGCCCCCTCGAAACGGGCCTTGGACACGCGCTCGCAAGACGACGCGTCCAAAATGCTACCGGGCAGCAGAAACTGGCTGTTCTTGAAGCTCGATACCGACGAGGGCGTCACCGGCATCGGTGAATGCTCGGGCTGGCCGCGGGTCATCGAGACGGCAATACACGATCTCGCACCACTGCTTATCGGCGAGGATCCCGCCAATATCGAACGGCTCTGGCAGAAGATGCATATCGCCATGATGGGCCACGGCATGCTGGGAACAGTTGGCGGCGGCGCCATGACCGGCATCGACATGGCGCTTTGGGACATTAAGGGAAAAGCGCTCGGCGTGCCGGTCTGGATGCTGCTCGGCGGCAAGATGCGCGACCGGATCCCGATCTACTCCCATGCAAACACCCCCGAGCGGGCGCTTGCAGCCAAGGAGCGCGGTATCAAGGCGATCAAGTGTGGCGGGGTGACCGATCCGGTCCGCAAGGTCGCTGCTTTGCGCGAGGCGGTCGGCAACGATATCGACATTGCGATCGATCTGCACGGACCGCCCTGGCTGACGCCTGCCGATGCTTGCCGGCTGGTGAGGGCATTGGAGCCATACGAACTCTTCTGGGTCGAAGATCCGATTGCCCCTGACAACACCGATGGCTATCGGCGTATTCGCGATGCGGCGCACGTGCCTTTGGCGGCCGGCGAGCGTTCGGCGACCATCTTCGGCGAACGCGAACTTATCGAAGAAGAACTGGTCGACGTGATCCAGCCCGATACCGGCCGGGCTGGCGGCATTACGCAGATGAAGAAGATTGCGGCAATGGCCGAGGCGCACCATATCCAGGTGGCACCGCATTCCGGCTCGCTTGGCCCGGTGGCCGAATATGCGGCCCTGCACGTGCTTGCTGCGATACCCAACGCCCTCATCCTCGAGCGCATCGATGACGACTGGGATGGCCGCCGGCAGACGATCGTGCCTCATCCCGAGCAGGTCGACGGATTGATTGCAGTTCCTGATGCGCCGGGGCTCGGCTGCGACATCGATGAGACGTTCGTGGCCCGCTTCCCAAGTGGCGGCAACGTCTCGATACCCGTGCCGGAGGATGCCGGCTCGTACAATCCCGGAACCTACAACGAACATCTCTATGTGCAGACACGTCTGTCGCGCCGCGCCTATTTCAATCGATAGAAGGACAACAAGATGAAGATCGACCGCATGCGGGCTTTCATGACCCGCGACAAGGACCGTCCCCGCGTCATCGTCGCCCTCGACACGGATGACGGCCTGACAGGATGGGGCGAATGCTATAACCATGGTCCGGACAAGGCGCTTCCGCCGCTCTTGGATTATCTCTACGCCTTCCTGTCCGGCCAGGATCCGACACGTGTCGACTATCTCGTGAATCTGCTCATCCAGCAAAGCAGATTTCCGCCAGGCGCATTGGGGCTGGCTGCAATCTCCGCCCTCGATCACTGCTTGTGGGATCTTGCCGCCAAAGCCGCAAACGTTCCCGTCTACAAGCTTCTGGGTGGCGAGGTGCGCGATCGCATCAAGGTCTATGCGGGCGTCTATACGGCACCGGATGCGCCGGCGGCCCGCGACGAGTTCGACCGTCTGAACGCTGAATGGGGTTTTACCGCTTTCAAGCTCAGCCCGTGGCGCATCGACATGCACGCCCATCGCTGGGGCAACGTCGTCAAAGCCTCGGCGGACTATTTTCGCACACTGCGGGAAACGGTGCGCGACGACTATGAAATTGCGTTTGATGCGCACGCCAAGATCTTCGAGCCGATCGCAGCCCGCCAGCTCGGCAATGCGCTCGCACCTTATGATCCGCTGTTTTACGAGGAACCGCTTCGTCCGGAAAACATCGAAGCCTGGGGCGACCTCAAGCAGGGGCTCAACTGTGTGCTCGCAACCGGGGAATCGCTTTACAATCGAAATGAGTTCCTGCGCCTGCTGCAGGTTAAGGGCGCAGATCTGATACAACCCGACATCTGCGTGGTTGGCGGCATCAGCGAAATGCGGCGGATTGCGTTTCTCGCCGAGGCTTTCTTCGTCGGCGTGGCACCCCACAACCCCATGGGTCCGCTGGCGACCGCGGTCAACGTTCACTTTTCGGCTGCCGCCCAGAACTTCCGCATTCTCGAATACCGATTGCCGAAGGGCCAGGCCTATGTCTATGGCGGCAACGACATAGAAAGACGGCAGGGTGAGACACGATATGTCGTCGATCCCTATCTGCCGAAGGACGGCTATCTGGAACTGCGGCCCGACCGGCCCGGCTGGGGCGTGGAGATGGACGAAGAGGCAATGACTGAAGAAGGTTACGTTCATTGGCAACGGCGCGTCCCGAAACGGCCAGACGGCTCCTATGCCTTTGCTTGAGAGCGAGACGCGCTCCAAGCGCGGCCCGCTGATCGCCACCGCTCGGCGGCCGGCGGGCGCCTCCAACGTGCTTCTCACCGCGATCGCAGCCAAATAGTTATGCCCTTCGCGCTGAGCCTTCGATTGACCTTATGCGCAGGCGGCAAGGACAGCCGGGAGTAGGCTAAGGTAGCCAGGGCATTTATAAGATTTTTATATTGGCGCTCGCCGCCCCGTCTCGAACCTTTATGCGGTTCGGCCGCATATAGATGCTCGAGAGATCAGCAAGATCATCTCCACGCCAGAAAGCACGAAAGGCGCCATCTTTCAAAGACGGTGCCCTTTGTCTTGTCTGACTCCAAAGAACAACAACAGGAGTCAAGATCGATGATGGACATCATCCTGCTCGGCATCGCGGTGGCGTTCTTCGCACTGTGCTTTGCCTATACCAGTGCCTGCGACAGGCTCTGAACGGAGAAACATCATGACGCTCGATTACATCCTAAGCGGTGCGGTAACGGTGTTTCTGACCGTTTACCTCATCTACGCTCTCATTCGCCCCGAGCGCTTCTGACTAAGAAGCAGCCGGGTACTGAAAGTTATCTCCCATGACCCTCAACGGATGGCTTCAAATCCTGCTTTACTGCGGGATCCTCATTACGCTCGTCAAACCGCTCGGCGGCTACATGACGCGTGTCTTCAATGGCGAGCGCACATTCCTTTCACCCGTCCTCGTTCCGATCGAACGGGGGCTTTACGGCATTGCCGGCACTGGCGAGCGTGAAGAACAGCATTGGACCTCCTATGCCTTCGCCATGCTTCTCTTCAATTTTATGGGCGTGCTGGTTCTTTATGCACTGATGCGCCTGCAGGCGGGCCTTCCCTACAATCCGGCTGGCATGGCTGCCGTTCCGCCAGAGCTCTCTTTCAATACTGCCGTCAGCTTTGTCACCAACACAAACTGGCAGAATTACGGCGGCGAGAGCACGATGTCGTATCTCACTCAGATGGCTGGTCTGACGGTTCAGAATTTCGTTTCCGCAGCAACCGGTATCGCCATAGCCGTTGGCCTGATCCGCGCCTTTGCGCGCGCATCCGGTAAGGCGATCGGCAACTTCTGGGTCGACATGGTCCGCAGCACGCTCTACGTGTTGCTGCCGCTCTGCATCGTCTTGACACTTGTTTATGTCTATCTCGGCGTGCCGCAGACGCTCGGTCCTTATGTCGAAGCGACGACGCTTGAAGGAGCCAAGCAGACGATCGCCGTTGGCCCCGTCGCCTCGCAGCTCGCAATCAAGATGCTCGGTACCAATGGCGGCGGTTTTTTCAATGCCAATTCCGCGCATCCCTTCGAAAATCCCGATGCCATCTCAAACCTCGTGCAGATGCTCTCGATATTTGCGATCGGAGCCGCATTGACCAACGTCTTCGGCCGCATGGTCGGCAACCAGCGCCAGGGCTGGGCGATCCTTGCCACCATGGGCATCCTGTTCGTCGTTGGCGTCGGCGTCACCTACTGGGCTGAAGCTGCCGGTAATCCGCTGATGCATGCCTTTGGTCTCAATGGCGGTAATATGGAAGGCAAGGAAGTCCGCTTCGGCGTCGCCCTGTCCTCGCTCTTTGCAGTTATCACCACCGCCGCCTCCTGCGGTGCGGTCAATGCCATGCATGGCAGCTTCACCGCACTCGGCGGCCTCATTCCGCTGATCAACATGCAGCTCGGTGAAGTCATCGTCGGCGGCGTCGGTGCAGGCTTCTACGGTATCCTTTTGTTTGTCATCATCGCGATCTTCGTCGCGGGTTTGATGGTCGGCCGTACACCGGAATATCTCGGCAAGAAAATCGAGGCCAAAGAGATGAAGATGGCCGTTCTTGCCATTCTCTGCCTGCCTCTGGCGATGCTGGTCTTCACCGCGATTGCCAGCGTGATTCCGTCGGCCGTCGCCTCGATCGGCACGGCCGGCCCGCACGGCTTTTCCGAAATCCTCTATGCCTATACGTCGGCTGCGGCCAACAACGGCTCGGCTTTCGGTGGCCTGACGGGCAACACGCCCTGGTACAACATCACCCTCGGCATCGGCATGCTGATGGGCCGCTTCCTGGTCATCATTCCGGCTCTTGCGATCGCAGGCTCCCTGGTCACCAAAAAGACGGTGCCTGCCTCGGCAGGCACCTTCCCGACCGACGGCCCGCTCTTCGTCGGCCTTCTGAGCGGCACGATACTGATCGTCGGCGGCCTAACATTCTTCCCGACGCTGGCGCTTGGCCCGGTCATCGAGCACCTGATGATGATCGCCGGCCAAACCTTCTGAGATGAAGACAAGACATGACCCTTCGTCACAGACTTCGCAAATCCTCTCACGTCCCGGTTTGCCTGGACGTGAGCGTGAGCGGCTGACGCGCGCCTCCGACATCATTCTCGTCATGATGGCCGATCTCCTCGTCATCCTCGCCGCCCTTAGAATTTTCCATGGCTGACCGGAAAGCCGGTCGCCTCACCTCGTCTCAAGCTGGAGTCTCTTATGAGCCAGGCAAAATCCGCGAGCATCATGGATTCTCGCATCGTCATTCCGGCCGTGGGCGCCGCCTTCAAGAAGCTTAACCCGCGCACGCTTGCCAGAAACCCGGTCATGTTTGTTGTGGCCACGGTCTCGGTGCTCACCACCGTCCTCTTCCTGCGCGATCTTGTGGCGGGCAATGGCAATCTCGGCTTCTCTTTCCAGATCAATCTCTGGCTCTGGTTCACGGTGCTTTTTGCCAACTTCGCCGAGGCCGTCGCCGAAGGCCGTGGCAAGGCGCAGGCGGACTCACTCCGCAAGGCACGCACCGAAACACAGGCCAAGCTGCTGACCGCCAATAACGGCACCGGTTACCGCATGGTCCCCGGCACGAGCCTGAAGGTCGGCGACCTTGTTCTTGTCGAAGCCGGGGACATCATTCCATCGGACGGCGAAGTCGTCGAAGGTGTCGCCTCGGTCAATGAAGCCGCAATTACCGGTGAATCCGCTCCGGTCATCCGCGAATCGGGCGGTGATCGTTCGGCGGTCACCGGTGGCACGCAGGTGTTGTCCGACTGGATCCGCGTGCGTATCACGGCGGCTGCCGGATCGACCTTCCTTGATCGCATGATCTCGCTCGTCGAAGGTGCGGAACGCCAGAAGACACCGAACGAGATCGCGCTCAATATCCTGCTTGCAGGCATGACGCTGATCTTCGTGCTCGCGACCGCGACGATCCCGAGCTTTGCGATCTATGCCGGCGGCTCGATCCCGATCATCATTCTTGTCGCGCTCTTCGTGACATTGATCCCGACGACGATCGGCGCCCTGCTCTCGGCAATCGGTATTGCCGGCATGGATCGTCTCGTCCGCTTCAACGTGCTTTCCATGTCCGGCCGCGCCGTCGAAGCCGCCGGCGACGTGGATACGCTGCTGCTCGACAAGACCGGTACGATCACTCTCGGCAACCGTCAGGCAACAGCCATCCATCCGGTCCATGGCGTCTCCGAACAGGAGCTTGCCGACGCGGCCCAGCTCGCTTCGCTCGCCGATGAAACGCCCGAAGGCCGTTCCATCGTCGTGCTTGCCAAGGAGAAATACGCAATTCGCGGCCGTGAGATGGCAGGCCTGAAGGCGCATTTCGTACCCTTCACCGCCCAGACCCGCATGAGCGGGGTCGATGTCGAGGGCTCGTCGATCCGCAAGGGCGCTGTCGATGCCGTGCTCGCCTATGTCAGCTCCGGTTCCACGTCGGTTTCGGGCAACGCCGCCGTCGCCCTGCGAACCAACAGCAACATAATCAGGGAACTGCAGACAATTGCCGACCAAATTGCCAAGGCCGGCGGCACGCCTCTTGCCGTTGCCCGTGACGGCCGTCTGCTTGGCGTCATCCAGCTCAAGGATATCGTCAAGGGTGGCATCCGCGAGCGCTTCGCAGAATTGCGTCGTATGGGTATCCGCACCGTGATGATCACCGGCGACAATCCGATGACTGCGGCTGCGATCGCCGCAGAAGCCGGTGTCGACGATTTCCTGGCTCAGGCAACGCCGGAGAACAAGCTGACACTGATCCGCGAGGAGCAGGCGAAAGGCAAGCTCGTCGCCATGTGCGGCGATGGCACCAACGACGCACCAGCCCTTGCCCAGGCCGATGTCGGTGTCGCGATGAACACCGGCACGGTCGCCGCCCGTGAGGCGGGCAACATGGTCGACCTCGACAGCGATCCGACGAAGCTCATCGAGATCGTCGAAATCGGCAAGCAGCTGCTGATGACCCGCGGCGCGCTGACGACCTTTTCGATCGCCAACGATATCGCCAAGTACTTCGCCATCATCCCGGCGATGTTCCTCACCTTCTATCCGCAGCTCTCTGCTCTCAACGTCATGGGTCTGTCAACGCCGCAAAGCGCCATTCTTTCGGCAATCATCTTCAACGCGCTGATCATCATCGCGTTGGTCCCCTTGTCGCTCAAAGGCGTGCGCTACCGTCCGATTGGTGCCGGCGCCCTGCTTTCCCGCAACCTTTTGATCTATGGTCTTGGCGGCATCGTCGTCCCATTCATCGGCATCAAGGCGATCGACATGCTGATCACCGCTGCCGGCCTCGCATAAGGAGTACGAGCAATGTTGAAACAACTTCGTCCGGCAATCGTCATGATCGTTGCCACTACGGCCATCACCGGCCTTGTCTATCCGCTTGCCATGACCGGCGCCGCCCAGGCGCTCTTCCCCGCACAGGCAAACGGCAGCCTGATCGCGAAGGACGGCCAGGTGATCGGCTCGGCGCTGATCGGCCAGGCCTTTACCAGCGACAAGTATTTCCACGGCCGTCCTTCGGCGGCAGGTGACGGCTACAATGCCGCAAGCTCCAGCGGTTCAAACCTCGGCCCGACCAGCCAAAAGCTGATCGACCGCGTGAAGGCCGACTACGAAGCGGCCAAGGCCATCAACCCTGGCGCAGAGGTTCCGATCGATCTCGTGACCGCCTCCGGAAGCGGGCTTGACCCGCATATCTCGCCGGACGCCGCCTACTTCCAGGTACCGCGCGTCGCCAAGGCCCGAAACCTGGACGAGGCCGCGGTAAAGGCTCTGGTCGACGGCGCCATACAGCACCCTGAACTCGGTATCCTCGGCGAACCCACGGTCAATGTGCTGGCATTGAACCAGTCTCTCGATGCTTCTATGACTCAGTAAAGGTTGAAAGGCCCGGACGATCATAGGCACTCCAGGGCCCGCGGACAAAGAAAGATTACGTGAATGCCGGACGATAGAAGCGATCAGGCCGCCAGGCCCTCGCCGGACGCGCTTCTAGTAAAAGCGCGCGCCGAGACGCGCGGCCGGTTGAAGATATTTCTCGGCGCCGCCCCTGGCGTCGGCAAGACTTATGAAATGCTGGTTTCCGGACGGGCAAAACTTGCGGACGGCGTTGACGTTGTCGTCGGGGTGGTTGAGACGCATGGCCGCAAGGAAACGCAGGCGCTGCTCGACGGCTTCAGTACCATTCCTCGGGCGAAGGTCCAGTATAAGGGGCACACCCTGGAGGAGATGGATCTCGACGCCATCCTCGCCCGCAAGCCGGATCTCGTCCTCGTCGATGAACTCGCCCACACGAACGCCGAAGGCAGCCGTCACCCGAAACGTTATCTCGATGTCAAGGAGCTGCTGGACCGCGGCATCGATGTCTATACGACGCTGAATATCCAGCACGTGGAGAGCCTAAACGACGTCGTTTCGCAGATCACCCGTATCCGCGTTCGCGAGACCGTACCGGACTCGGTGATCGACTTGGCCGACGATATCGAGATCATCGATTTGACGCCCGACGACCTGATCAAACGCCTGCACGACGGCAAGGTCTATGTGCCGAAAACGGCCGAACGCGCGCTGAGCAACTATTTCACGCCCGGAAATCTGACGGCGCTCCGGGAGCTCGCGCTGCGCAAGACCGCACAGCGCGTCGATGACCAGCTTGTCAGCCATATGCAGGCGCACGCCATCTCCGGTCCCTGGGCTGCCGGCGAGCGTGTGCTGGTTTCGATCGATCAGCATCCGCGCTCAGCCTCGCTGGTGCGTTATGCTACGCGCATGGCTTCGCGGCTGCGCGCGCCATGGTCAGCGGTCTATATCGAAACCAATCAGTCGGTCAGTCTGACAGAAGAACAGCGCGATACGATCGCTGCGACGCTGCGCCTTGCCGAGCGGCTCGGCGGCGAGGCTCTGACCCTTCCCGGCGCCGGGGTTGCCGAGGAATTGCTTCGCCACGCAAGCGCCAACAACGTAACACATATCGTGGTTGGATCACCGGTGAAGGCACCATGGCGCCAATGGTTTCAGCACTCGCCGGTCGACGAGCTGATCCGGCGCGCCGGTGGTATCAGCGTTCACGTCATCTCCGGCAACGAGAAGGGCGGCAATGCAGGCCGCGGCGTCAAGCCGGCACCCGCATTGCCGGCCTTCAACATCAAGGCCTATGTGCTTGCAACGATCTACGTTGCGGCAGCACTCGCCTTCAGCACGGTGCTCGATCAGGTTCTGGACGTGCGCAACCTTGCTCTCGTCTTCCTGATGGCCGTGCTCACCTCCGCCGTCCTCCACGGATTGCGGCCGGCGCTGTACAGCTGCATTCTGGGCGCACTTGCCTTCAACTTCTTCTTCCTGCCGCCGCGTTTCACCCTGACGATCAGGGACCCCGAAAGCGTGGTCGCCTTTTTCTTCTTCATCGGCGTTGCCGTGATTGCGAGCAATCTCACAGCGACCGTTCAGCGCCAGGCAGCGGCCGCCCGCCAGCGTGCGCGCACCACCGAGGACCTTTATCTTTTTTCCCGCAAGCTTGCGAGCACCGGCACGCTCGACGATGTACTCTGGGCAACGGCCTTTCAGATCGCCTCGATGCTTAAGGTGCGGGTCGTCCTGCTCCTGCCCGAAGGGGGTACGATCGCCGTCAAGGCTGGATATCCGCCCGACGATACGCTCGACGATGCCGATATCGCCGCGGCACGCTGGGCCTGGGAACACAATCACGCCGCCGGGCGCGGTGCGGACACCCTGCCCGGTGCGAAGCGCCTCTATGTGCCGCTTAGAACCGGGCGCACCGCCGTCGGCGTCATCGGTCTCGACAGCGATCGCCGCGACGGCCCGCTCTTTACACCCGAACAGCAACGGCTCCTGGATGCGCTTGCCGATCAGGCAGCACTTGCCATCGAGCGCATACAGCTTGTCGCCGATGTCGATCGCGCCAAGCTTGCCGCCGAAGCCGATCGCCTGCGCTCCGCCCTGCTGACATCGATCTCGCACGATTTGAAGACCCCGCTCGCTGCAATCCTCGGTGCCGCCGGCACGCTGCGCGACTATTTCGGCTCCATGCCGGTGGAAGACCGAAACGACCTTCTGGCGACGATCATCGATGAATCCGAACGCTTGAACCGGTTCATCGCCAACCTGCTCGACATGACGAAGATCGAATCCGGAGCCATGGAACCGAACGACGGCCTTCACTATCCCGGCGACATCGCCGGCAGCGCGCTCAGGCGGGCCGCCAAGATTCTTGAGGGTCACGAGGCCCCGATGATCATGCCGGCCGACCTGCCGATGGTGCGTGTCGATCCGGTGCTTTTCGAACAGGCGCTCTTCAACCTGCTCGACAATGCCGCTAAATATGCGCCCGAGGGCTCGGCAATCCGCATCGAGGGCTTTGTCGACGCTGGCAATGTCGTCATTCAGATTGCCGATGAAGGACCGGGCATTCCCCCACCTGACCTGACACGCGTTTTCGACACTTTTTACCGCGTCCGCAAGAGAGATCAGGTGCGCGCCGGAACGGGCCTCGGCCTTTCCATTTGCCGCGGCTTCATCGAAGCGATGGGCGGAACCATCGATGCCGGAAACCGCAAGGATCGCTGCGGCGCCGTCTTTACCATCCGTTTGCCTGAAGCCGATGACATTCCAAAGCGGGATGAGCTCAAATGACCAATTCCGCCGTGAAGATCCTCGTCGTCGACGACGAGCCGCCGATCCGCAAGCTGCTTCGCGTCGGGCTCAGCGCGCAGGGCTACGAGGTTCAAGAGGCACCGAATGCCGCCAGCGCCCGCCAAGCGGTAAAAGATGGTGAGCCGGACCTCGTGGTTTTGGACTTGGGTCTTCCCGACAAGCCAGGTCACGACCTGCTGCGCGAATGGCGCGAGGATGGCCTTTCCATGCCTGTCGTCATCCTCTCCAGCCGCACCGACGAGACAGGCATCGTCAAGGCGCTTGAAACCGGCGCCGACGACTACGTGACGAAACCCTTCGGAATCAACGAGCTCGGGGCCCGCATTCGCGTGGCGCTCCGCCACCGGCTGCAGCAGCAGGGAGAAAAGGCAATCTTCCAGACAGGCGGTCTTTCGATCGATCTCGTCAAGCGGATCGTCAAGGTGGACGACAGAGAAATCAAGCTGTCGCCGAAGGAATACGATATCCTGCGCGTCCTTGCCCAGCATGCCGGCAAGGTGCTGACCCATCAGTTCCTCCTGAAACAGGTTTGGGGACCGGCCGCCGACGTTCAGTATCTGCGCGTTTACGTCCGTCAACTGCGGCAAAAGGTGGAGCAGATTCCGGACCAGCCGCAATATATCACCACGGAAACCGGGGTCGGCTATCGCCTCAGGGAGCGGGATTGAACTTCCCCAATCACCGTGCCAGCAAGACAACGAGAACGACATGAAGCTCGCAGATATTTTCCGGCCGGAGCATACCTTCATCGGCGTTTCCGTGTCGACGAAGTGGCGGGCGCTGCAGAGCCTCGCGGAAAAGGCCGGCAAGGCCTTCGGCGTGGAGGAAAAGACGATTGTCCAGGCACTGGAAAGGCGTGAAAATCTCGGCTCGACCGGCCTCGGCAACGGCATTGCCGTACCGCATGCGGCGATCGCCGGCATGACAAGCCCGCGTGGGCTTCTGGTGCGTTTCGCCCAGCCGCTGGATTTTCAGGCGATCGACGATCTGCCGACGGATATCGCCTTCATGCTGCTTTTCGCAGAAAGCAACAGGGGCGAATATCTCAATGTGCTTGCCGCCATCGCTCGGCGCCTGCAATCGGACGGCGTCGTCGTGTCGATGCGCGAGGCGAAAAACGTCGATGAATTCTATTCGAGTTTCATTGAAGATTCGCGACCGTGACAATGCGTCAGAGCCTTGCTTCTGACGTCCATGTTTCGATTTAGAAATCGTTTTGCATACGGCGTGGGCCTGTCATCGATTGTACGGATCGCGATGTTTTCACCGGTGTCATGGCGAGCGCGGCTGTGCTTTTCTGTTCCGGCACACGATCGGTGACGGTCGGGACGTCCGTTTCGTTTTCGCCAGCGGAATGGGATGGGTTTCTAAAAGCACATCAGGAACCGGAAGAACTTTCGTTTCGTTATACGACCAAGTTGATAGAGTTTAAGTAGAACGAAGGAGGTTCCCCATGCCGTCAATACGGATCACCCGGCTCCTCGCGGCCGCTGTCTTTGCAGGCAGCGTCGCAATCGGCGCCACTGCCCCGGCTTTAGCCGATCAGACGCTTCTCAACGTGTCTTACGATCCAACGCGTGAATTGTATAAGGATTTCAACGCCGCCTTTGCCGCAAAATGGGAGAAGGACACCGGCGAGACGGTCACGATCCAGACCTCGCACGGCGGCTCGGGCGCCCAGGCGCGGTCCGTCATCGATGGTCTTGAGGCCGATGTCGTGACCCTCGCACTCGAAGGCGATATCGATGCGATCGCCAGCAAGACCGGCAAGATCCCAGCCGACTGGAAATCCAGATTCCCGAATAATTCGGCGCCCTATACCTCCACCATCGGTT